>JAGQVA010000752.1 GCA_020438265.1 Bacteroidota bacterium | reverse complement strand
CGCTACGCGACACAAGCTAAATTATTACACAGAGGCTCACAGAGTAGCACAGAGGTTCGCAGAGATATTCGGAGATTTCTCAATTGTACATCCTTCCTCCATTTCCCTCTGTGAGCCTCTGTGTTTTTCCTCTATGAACCTCTGTGTAATAGCTCTCATTAGTCGCTACGCGACACAAGCTGAATTAAAAACTGTTTTCTAATTTTGTTATGCTTCTTTCCCACCTTACCACTTAACCTTATCCAAATCCAACAAACGCCCTTTAATCCCCCAGCCACCAAAAGCCTCAGAAACCCCAATCAGCACCTCATTTTTTCCTTTTTTCAATGGCAAAAACACAGTGTCAAAATACCCGATTGAACCCAAAAATCGATAATCTCGCGACCGAAATCCATCACTGCCGCTGTAAATAATTCTCCCATTCACATAAATGATTACTTTATCGCTAAAAGCCAGTTCCAGCGGCTGGATATGATCCTCTGTTGCGGTAAGTTCTACCTTTGCAAACACTGCATTATTGTCATTCGTTTTTTGCCAGAGGCGGGAAAAATTGGCAAGACCATCGGGCTCTGTTTCCAATTTGGTCCACTCCCAACCTTTGCGATCACTATCATTCAGGGTGAGTCTTTGATTAAACCAGTTATCGCTAAAAGGCTGAGAGACAGACCAGTTTTTTATTTGCCCGGAATGGGGTTTGGATTCATCGGTAAAACTTCCTTTCAAAGGAGGGTTTTTCATTTTCTGGTAGGTAAAATTGGCATAATGGCCGGGAGTCATATTGGCATTCACTTTCAGACCAAGTCCACCCGCTTTTGTTTCGCGTTTTAAATCATGCATAAACAGCACAGGCGTCTCCATATCCCTGATATACACCTCCGCCTGATCACCGGAAACCACCAGTTTGACATGCATCCATGTATCAAAATCATAAGAAAAAGCCGTACTAAAACCCGCCCCAAAATAAAGCTGCCAGCCCGAAAGGCCATTCAATACAGGTGTATACTGGGTTGCATCCGGATTGCCCGACTGATGCGGCCGCATATAAAACTCTTCATAATTGATGCGATCCTGCTGGCGGAAAATCATACCGATAAAACCTCTTCCTTCCTCAAAAGCAACGTCAAACTCAATGATCCCATCCTCAAAATCTGTATCTTCGAGATAGGCAATACCGCCTTTGAGCAGGAGGCTTTCCTTGCCCTGAAAGGTTTCCAGCACAGCCTGTCCTTCAGGAAAAGTCCAGCTTTCAGACGTAAAAGGAACTTTCGTCTGTGCTTGAACAGAACTGATAAAAGCAATTGTCAACCAAAGACCCTGAATGATTTTTTTCATTTTTGTAATAATTAATGGTGGTTCATTGACAATTTTTGTGTAGCAAGTTATTTTTTACCACATAGCCACAGAGAAAATTATTGGTTATGCCTAAATAGAAAAGAAAACATAGAAAGCATTGAATTTGGATTTGCTATGATTTCTTCATTCTAATTAAAGACTATGATACTATGTGGTGAAATATGAGCCTCACAAAACTTGTCAAGGAACCTTAATAGTTAAAGGAAAACCAAAGCTGCTAAACCTGATAATTAATTGAAATTCAAACCCATGCAATCTGGTGCAAATTGATTCAGCCTTAAATTCAATCGCAAAATGATAAGTACTCAGAAAATATCTCCCCTACATATCTGCAAAACCCAAATCGAAGAAAAACTGGGTTGGGGGCCTTCCTCACAATGGGCCAGTCAGGATTTTGACATGCTGAGTGAAAAGATCTTTGATTCAACCAAAGAACAGGTGAGTGCAACTACGCTTAAAAGAGTTTGGGGAAGAGTTACATACAAAAGTGCTCCCAGCACGCATACACTGAATACTTTAGCGGTTTTTCTGGGATATGGTAATTGGCGTGAATATGTGCAGGAGCATTCCGAAACAATAGCTGAACCTGAACATTCTGATTTATCCAAAAGCAATATTCTCCCAGCCTCCCCTACCCTTTCCAAAGCCTTCCCAATAAGCATTTTGGCAGGTATAGGCCTCCTGACAATCGCTTTCATCTGGATGGCAGCCAGTCAAAGGGAAACTGACACAATAACTTTGACCTACGATTCTTCCGAATCTCAATTCAACAGCAATCCCGTAACCAAAGGCGTCCCTAATACCGTCATTTTCAACTACGACGTTTCCAATATCAAAGCAGACAGTTTTTCCATTCAGCAGTCCTGGGACCAGCGGCGCAGAACTCTCATTCACCCCGAAAATCATACTCATACTTCGGTTTATTATTATCCCGGATATTTTCGCGCCAAGCTCCTGGCCAATGACCAGATTATTCAAGAGCATGATGTCTATGTTGAATCAGATGGTTGGATGGCTTTATTGTATGATTTCCCCGTCCCCATTTATCTACCCGTTCAGGAAGAAAAGGGAATCATAAGCGTGGAAAAGGAAAAAATTGAAGCATTTGCCCGTAACCATCCCGATGCTCCGATTGACTTAAATTACTATCTCGTACAGGATTTTGGCGAATTGCAGAGTAATGATTTTCGGCTTTCGACTCGTCTGCGAAATACCAATACTTTCCCAGAGGGCGTCTGTCATAAAACCCGGATTGTGATTATGTGTTCGGAGGGGAGAATCGATGTTAGATTTTCTAAAATGGGATGTGTAGGTACGCTGAATTTAGTATTGGGCGATACGGTGATTAGTGGGAAGGATTACGATTTATCGGCTTTTGGTGGGGCGATTGATCAGTGGACGGATATTGAGGTGATGACTGAAGATGAGCGGTTTTCGGTTGATATGAATGGGAAGGAGATTTTTTCAATGGGGCTTGAGCAATATCCGGGGAAGATTGTGGGTGTAAGATTTGGCTTTGAGGGGGGCGGGGAATTGGGGCGGGTGAGGCTGGGAGATGGAAATTTATGAAAGTCAATCAAATTGAAGGGTTTAATGTTTCACCACAATTTTCCCCTGCCCCAGCAAGGCCTGAGTTTCTGTCCGAAGTTCATACAGATATATCCCGTTACTCACATCATGGGTTTCCCAAATCCAATGCCCCTCAAAGGCGTTAACTGACTGGTTGACAACCTGCCTACCAGATAGATCATAAATCCTGAGTATAGCCTTACCTCTAAACTCACCCAAACTCCAATTAAAAGTAGTGTAATCTGCTGTCGGATTGGGGAAAACGGATAGGGTTGCCTGATCGGCTTCCTCTTCGATACCAACGGTATGACTCAGACCTAGAATCCGGATTAAGGGCTTGACTACATGTCCATTATATTTCAGGAAATGCCCCATGA
>JAGQVA010000751.1 GCA_020438265.1 Bacteroidota bacterium | reverse complement strand
CGGGGCTTAATGCTCCTGCAGGTAAAGGTTCCGGTTCTGCTTTGATAGAAATCGGCTCATTATGCGCATCTACCCTGATTCCCATTTGCATAGGCAAAGTCCAGCCTGCCAGATCATAAGGTGTTTCTGGCTGACCGTCTTCACCTTTGCGTTCCGGATAGGTTTGTTTGGTGAGCAAATCCATAATATAAGGTCGGAAAGCCTGATTGGTCGGAATAATAAATGAACCTGCCGAATAGGTATTTTCTCCAATGGTAAAATCACTTTTAGCACGGGAGATTTCCACACCTCCCAATTTCAACAAATTAACCAGGGCAATTTCCTCTCCCTGATTCCACTGTTGCGAAGGAATAATAAATGATTTAATCTCTCCATTATTTCCACTTTCAATTGCGTCCCGGCCCATTGCATATATATTATAGAGCCATTGTTCACGCATATCTGACGCTGCTCTTAAGACTGCCATAGAAGCTGTAATCATATAAGAAACCGGCTGGCTGAAAGTAGATTTGCCTCCTTTCCAGGGAGCAGGATAGAATACATTTGTACCATTGGTCGGGTGTCCTTCCCCACGACGTGCTCCAATAGACTTGGGAATAGAATCCGGGGCGTAATAACGCGGAGAAGGAGTCGCATGACTGGTTTCTGTGAGAATTCCAATCATATTGTGATAATAGGGAACGGTGCGCATTCCCCCATTCCACCACATACTGTAAATCACCCTGGAAACTGCTCCGTCCATTTTTTTCATGGCAAAACGATTGGCCATAGCTGTACCTACCATATTTACACCTGTTGTTACACCTGGATGAATATGCGGATTGACCGGATCTGCGAATGGCGGAATAAAAATTCGGGTCCAGCTGGGACCAGTTTGATGATGGTTATAGACAATTTGTGGGTACCATTCATTATACAGAACATTGGTAACAGCTTCGGATTCCGGCATATTATTCATAAACCAGTCGCGATTATTATCGTGTCCAATGTAGTGATGGTAAAGCCACGGTGGCCGGGTCAGTTCAAAGGGAGTTTTAAGGTTTTGTTTGTACCAGGAAGCAACGATATCCAGGCCATCGGGATTCATAATTGGCATGAGCAGAAGAATCGTGTTTTCGCGAATTTTCTGCATTTCAGGCGTTTCTTCAGTTACGACCCGATGAGCGAGGAGGGGCGTCATTTGTGCACCTGCGACTTCAGTCGCATGAAGACCTCCATCAATCCAGACGATGGATTTGCCCGTTGCAGCCAATTGCTGTGCTGTTTCTTCATCTACCCTGGCCCTGGCCAGTTTTTCACTGATATCGCGCCATTTATCCAGTTCCTTGAGGTTTTCTTCACTGGAGATGAATAAAAGAAGCATGGGTTTGCCAAGGACAGACTTGCCAATCTCACGCATCATCACCCGGTCGGATGCAGCATCCAGTTTTTGGAAATAATCCTGCAATTGGGTGGTAGTGGCGAGTTTGTAATCGTCTCCTGGGGTAAAGCCAAAAACGTCTTTAGGGTGAGGAATCTGCGCCATTGCAGTAGAAGCCAGCAGACAGATTGCCATTGAGAAAAAAAGCTTTTTTGGGAAAAAGCCAAAGCGTAATAAGTTGTTCATTTCATTTGATCTTTTCAACCAGATAAGCAACACAAAATTGTGGAGACTTGCAAATACCTGCCCTTACCTTACTTTGTGCCGCAAATAAAAATCGCTTCAATCATGCAATCCAATCCCAAAAATGATATTTGAAAGATCCATTCATCCGCTGTAATTTGCGCTTATGAAAAAGACGTATATTCTGCTGGGCATATTAATGATAACCATAGGGTTGTATTTTTTCCTGGTTCACGACCAGGGGCAAACCTCGATGAATCCCAATGATATTGCTTTTGCGATTGAAGATACCGGTGCGGTAAATAGAATTGTGCTTACCCAATATCGTGAAGGAGAGACCATTAATCGGATGCAACTGGACCGATTGCCCAGTGGGCGCTGGCAGTTAAACGGAGAATATCTCGTGTATTCCCACCGTATCAATTACCTGCTTCAAACCATGCATTTGATTCACGTCAAAGAAAAACTCATTGATGATGGAATCAATTCTGCCCTTGCAATTCTGGATACCTATCACACTCAAATGGAAGCTTTTGGGGAAAATGGGCTTATCAAATCCTATAAAATCGGTACCGACGCTCAGGGAAGTCGCGGTACCTTGATGAAATTAAATGATTCCAAATTTCCCTTTATCGTAGAATTACCCGGTATGCAGGGGTTTGTCAATTCCCGATTTGCCATAGATCCCAAGGTGTGGAGGGAAAATCTACTTTTCGTTGCCAATCCCGATAAAATCAAATCTGTTTCGATTACCTATCCCGATCCTGACCGGTCTTTTCAGCTAATCAGAGAAAGCGCAGAAGATGACTGGCGTCTGTTTGCCAGTGAAAACAAACTGGATGATGCGCAATTACAAGCCTATTTATCCAATTTTCAGGGGCAGATTAATGCCGAGTCATTTGCCACCAATGACTTTCCCGGAAAACTGGAAGAACTCAAAGGGAAGGCCCCTGATGTGATTTTCTCCGTTAGTTATTTCGATATGGAACCCCGCACCATTTACCTGTTTGAGCGGGAAGACAACCGCAATAATTTCTTCGGATGGGTAGAAGGAGACGAGGAATTACTGACCATTCAGCATTTTGTTTTTGATAAATTTCTTGTGGATCGGGGGAGTTTGTTGGGGGGAATATAAAGATTAAAACCACCTGAAAAACGGTCGACTGGCAAAGGGAGAAAATGGCCAGGGAATATTCACCAGAATAATAATCAGCGCAATTGCAAATGAAATCGCCATTACCCGAAATTTTTTCTGGTCACTTTCCCGGCGTTTGGGAGCCTGAGAACCCCTGGAAATAAAACCGACAGCCAAAGTCATCATCGTAATATGCTCCATGCCGAAGAAACGAGCCTGCCGGATATGAATGGCTTCTGAAAAATGATGAAGGAAATAATCGACTAATGGGCTTAAAAAATACAGCCCCAAACCAATCAAAAACTGTATCTGGGCAAACCTTGTAACTGCCTCGCCCAATCTTTGGTCAAACTGGGTAAAAGGTTTGTTCCCCAACCATCCATACCATGACTTGAAAGTAACGGTTACAACACCCCAAAAAATAAACCAGCGAATGAATGAGTGAATGATCAGGAGGATAGGATACATCTTTTCCATTTTTCAAAGATTGGTGATTCTTACGAATGTAGGGTACATGCTGTAAAATTATCGTATTTTTGGAAAACAATTTTTCACTT
>JAGQVA010000750.1 GCA_020438265.1 Bacteroidota bacterium | reverse complement strand
TATCGAAAAGCCTGATAAATCATATCGGGAATCTCTCTGGCCGCGTCCTGATACGTCTGAATATCAACCGTATCATAATTTCTGACCATATCATAAGCCTGATATCCAAAAAGGCCGTTATAGCTGAATTTCAGGTTGAGAGATTCAATCTGAAAAGTATCGATAAAGGCCTGAAGGTTTTGAGGAATTTGTCCTACCTGTTCAACCTGAAAAGTCTCATTAGAATCATCAGGATAGGTAATGACTCCCTGATTTCCGGTTACTTTGAATTCCGCCATCGGGCTAAAACAGATAAAGGAATAGGTATTATCATTACCGTGATAGTCAGAACTTTCCAGCATGACAGTATTGGCAAAATGGTCGCGAAGTTGGAGATACACACTTACCGGTGTTACCGTATCGGATAATTTTTTCCGGTAGCGGGTTTTTAGGTTAAAGGTTCGAGGTTGAGTTTTTGAGGCCATTGTTTTGGTTTTTACAAAAAGAAAACGGGCTTACTTCTTTGGAAGTAAGCCCGATAAATCATAGTTGAATTTAAAGCATAAAAAGGTTACTCCCTACGTTTGAAACGAAGAGCGCCACCACCAAAAATTTGTATTATGCAATAAATGATTCATTTTTTTGACAATCTTGTATGCAAAGATAGAGATTGTGAATTTATTTGCAAGAATAAAGGTAAAAAATCTCAACTCCCGATCTTTTTCAGCACAATATCTTCCTGATGTTTATTCACCACATATTCAAAGAAATCGCGGATTCCCTGATATTCCTGAGGGGTAAAAGTCGTTTTTTCAAGAAGAATTGTACTGGACAAATGCACAATATGATCCATCTCAATGACATTATAAATAAACGTCCCTCCATTATTGGGAAGCAATACTTTGATCGGTTGGGGCAACTGGACAATTTCATATTCTTTGGGAATCCTCAACCCCATCATGTGAGCATCTCTGAGTGGATAAGTAAAATCAATGGGGGTCGCCCGATTTTCGTTTTTGAGGGGATTCTCGGTTACCATCTTAGACAGCATGGGTTTGATAAACACCAAATCACCGACTACTTCCACGAAGTCTTTGGTCGATAATTCCAAATCAATAATTAAAGGAGAACCCTCTTCTGAGGCATTGGTAAACTCACTTTTTATGATTTGGGGATGTTTCATTCCCACCAGGATATGGTCTTTCAGATACGTTTGTGGTTCATCCAGATACTGGGCATATTTATCTCTCTCCAGAACTGCTCCGTAATCCTCGTTTTTGACAAAAATTTCCCCGTTAAGTGTGCCAATCGTATCGAGATTAAAGCGACTATAAGTCACTTTAACGATTCGATTCTGAGAGCGAAGTTTGACCCAACGCCCTCCCTCCTCTTCGATCATAAATCCATATTCATTCAGATCATTTTTGGGAAGAATACCAAAAGTCGTTTTCTCTCCTACCCCATCAAGAAGAATTTCAGCATTATTAACTTCCACGCTAATCAGCAAGTGATTAAACTGAGATAAGACCGGATAAATGGTTTGTACGATACCGTGATCGAGCGTACTGATCAAAACCGGACGGGCCTTGACTCCGGCAGCCTGGAGCAAATGCATCATCGCCAGATTTACTCCGGAAGAAGAACTGCCTTTCCCGGAGGTAACCTGATGATAATCCTCAAATTCAACCTCATAGTTTCCATTCCAGAGAAACTGGTCTCTTACATACTCATAGATAGCAATCGCCTTATTTTTGTTTCCGTTGACATTTCGCGTCAACTGATTGGCCTGGCTGCGAATCCATTTATGATAATTTTTCTTTTTGACTTTTAGCTTTTTATCAAGAGAATTATTCAACCCTTCCCAGCTATCAAAAACAGTAGCCTGAGATCCCAAAACAGAAGCATTTTCGGTAAGTTCCAGCCTGATAGATGGTATAAAACGGCTGGATTCGGGAGAAAAGGACTCCTTAACCAGAGCCGGAACATCATCGAGAATATAAACATCTTCATTCCCGCCAAAATTCACCCGAAACGCCTGAGGTTGGGATAAGGAACGATTATTCCCTCCTATGGCATTTTGACCAAATATATTTCCCGTATTCATGGACTGGAACCTTTTCTGATGGTGAACGATATTGAACCCACCTCCTTGAATTAATCTGAAGTATTTATAACGATCCGGAATAATTGTGTGATATTCTGATCGGATTATTGGAGCGGAACGCTGGAACTCCCATTTTTTCAGGTTTCTAAAATTTTTAGAATTAATTACATAGGAATATTCAATAATTGACCCAACCTTTACCAATGGCAGGCTAAAACTTATCTCTCTTTGATCTGCGTCAGTTTTTGTTTCCTTAATTTTCCTGCGATTAATTTTGAAGCTTACGACATCCCCCACCGCATTCAGGCTGTAAGTGGCACCTTTGAGTTCAGACAAAGTTTCTCCATCAGGATTACTTGTAGCAACAGGGATATTTACTTCAGCCCATTTTTTCCCTTTTTCACTCAGAATTTTAATTCTTCGGTGAAAATAATATTGAATCTTGGGAGTACTGCTCAACATCACGTCAAAAGAAACAGCACTAAAGTCATAAAGAATCAGCACATCGTGTTCCGAAAAACTTTCAAAAAGTTCATCTTCGAGCCATTCAGGTGCAATGTTTCCAAATTCAAAAGGGTTTTCCTCTTGTGCAAGCAAGCTATTTCCTGCCAGAGTAAATATTGCCAGAAATAAAAAAAGGCTGCGCGAATTTTTCATACAAGGAATATTTTAAGCATAACAAGCCAAGCGAAAGAATTGTTTCTTAAAATAAGGCTTAACTCTCAGATTATCAACGATAAAACTAAAGATTTTTCTCTTCGGTAAGATTCGTTTTTTTCTCGTTGTCCAGCGAATCTGGTACAGGATCATATCCACTTCCTCCCCAGGGATGACAACTTGAAATCCGCTTCAAAGCCAGCCAGCCTCCACGAAAAGGGCCATGTTTTTGAATTGCTTCCACCGCATAATGAGAACAGGTGGGCACATAACGGCAGGATGCAGGGGTAAAGGGAGAAATTACCACCTGATAAAACCGAATCAGCCCCAGCATGAGATATGAGAGTAATTTTTTAATCATCATGGCCAATATACGATTTTATTCAGCAGGGAGATGTCTGCCATTTTACAGAAATACTAATTCCAGTCTTCCGCAGCAATTCTGTCAAACTCATTGCGATAGACAATCGTACCCAGCAGAACGATAATCAGCGTAAACATATAAGGCAGATTATACATTCCAACTGCGGACTCAAATATGCTGGCAAATGCTGTAAAA
>JAGQVA010000749.1 GCA_020438265.1 Bacteroidota bacterium | reverse complement strand
AGGATCGAGTTCCCTGAAGAAACCAGGAGCCGTAAACAACTGAAATGCAAGCTCTCCCAACTCGGGGGAGATACTTGCATATTGTTCTTTCAGATAAAAAGTATTTCTTTCTTCCAGCTTTAAAAAGCGTTTGTCCGGATGTTTTTTTCGGTATTTTTTAATGAAACTGCCTTCAAAATCGGCGAGGACACCGTCCATGTCTACAAGGATGATCATTTTCGTTTTTCTTCAAATATGCAAAAAAGAATTTTACCACAGAGAAACACGGAGATGACACAGAGGTTCACGGAGAAAAGAGCCAAAGGATTTTAAGTAATTGCAATAAACCCTCTGTGAGCCTCTGTGTCATCTCTGTGAACCTCTGTGGGAAACAACTTTTTAAATCATTTATTAAGCTGCAAAGCCTGGGTAACCCTCCCGCTGCTCGCAGCAAGCTGCACATAATACAAACCTGCGGGGAAGTCAGCCGATGAAAGATCAACTTTCAGCTCCCTGTCGCCTGCCATCGGTCTTTGTTGCATCAGCATCCTTCCCAGCTGGTCGTAAATGGTTAATACCACGGGCTCGTCATTTACAATCTCCCATTGTAGGACTACCTTTCCAGCGCTTGGATTGGGGAAAAGGCTCAATTCAGGAGCAGCAGCCTGAACTCCCATGCGGGCGCTGCCACAGTTAGTATTGATCTCCGTAACATTGTCGCATCCTGTGTTATTATTATAAATATTGATACTTCCACCAATTGCACCAGAAGTATTGAGGAGGTCATATATTCCACAGCAGGAACCAAGGTCGTCATTACTGTGGATATTAACATTTCCCGTTACAGAACTGATTCCTGATAATCCATTTAAATTGGTCAGCGACTGATTATGGTTTATCTTAATAAACTCTACTCCTGAACTAATTCCTGTCAATTGGTTAATATTAACTAAAACTGGATTATTCCCGATATGTATGCCTCCAACAGAATTAAGCCCCTGTAAACCCTTAAGTTTTTCCAAATTATCATTATTTATAATAGTCAATCTTCCTCCAATAGTTGTAAGACTGTTAAATCCCTGCAAGTTTTCCAAAGCATCACAATCATTAATGAACAATGCCCCGGTAATAGAAGTCAGACTTGAAAAACCACCCAGGTCTGAAAGAACATGATTTCGTGCCATCATTAAACCTACTGATGGAACACCTCCTACAGAGGTCAGGCCAGATAAACCATCGACATCAGGAAGGACAGGGTTATCATAGAGGGTCAGAACATTCCCAACACTTGTAATTCCATCAAGGCCGTCAAGGCTGGTGAGACTTGTATTTTGCTGTATTAATAAGCTACCTCCGATACTCGTCAAATTACTCAATGGAGTAAGATCTGTAATATCTGAGCCGGAAATACTAAGGTCTCCAATCACGGTGGTACAAGTCGAAGGGAAAGCATTTACTTCAGCTTGTGAATCCAGGGAATAATCACCGGGAGGACAAGTCTGGGGAAAAGCCAAATGGTTGGCAATCAACAAAATAAAAGCAGTCAAAAACAAAGAGATAGAATAAAATTTAATGTAATTCATAATCTGGTGTGTTAAAGATTGATGTAATTGTTTTGTAAAATGAAAGAATCTATTAGTTAAAATCAGGATGTAATTCAGTATTGGTTCTCTCCGCTGTAGGAACAGTTTCTAAATAAAAAAGCAGTCTATTAGTTCACCCCACTTTCCCCTTCCAGCAACCATCCCACATAGGCAATTTTCCATTTACCGTCTTCCTTTTCCAGAATGCGGGTTTCCCTGCTTAATCCTGGCATGTCCATGGTTTGATCTCCCGTATCTTCTCCGTATTGGTCGAAGGTGAGCCAGGCCACGTCTCTGTAGATGCGAATATTCACATTTTTGCGGATGACATTATTGGCGGTGGGATTAGGTTCAGGGCTGGCAGCCATGTGTTCCTGTGTTCGTCTGGACCTTTCTTCCCAGCCTTCTACGACAGTTACGCCTCCGTCTTCCCACCAGCCCATCGTTCTGACGTGGGGACCGTGTACCCAGCAAGCTGCAAATCGTTCATAGTCTTTGTCCCAAAAGGCAGCAGATTCTTCGTTGATTAATTCCATAATCGCTGCTTTTTCCTTTTCATAATCGATGGAAGCAGTAGTTGTCGTTTCTGTTTTGCTGGTTTCCTGGACCTGGCAGGAAAATATGAGGCATAGGGAGATTGTGAGAAATATGGATATATTTTTCATTTGTTTATTTTTTAGAATGTGAGGGTGTGATTGAGGTATGGGATTTTCATCCAGTTACTACTGAGTAGTCTGGTGAGATTGTATAATAAGAAGGTTTAAGGTATATTATTGGGGATTTTTTGAAGATCCCTCCCGTTGGTCGGGATGCCCGTTTAGGGCTAGGGTTTCATTCGTCAATTTGACGAAAAGAGTCCCATCCTTTAGCGGGCATCCCGAATCCCTTTAGGGTGAGGGATCTTCATCAACGCATCAAATCGAATAAAACTCCCACGAAATCCGATCCGGATCTTTAAAAGCTACATAGTCCTTCTGAAGCGTTTCATCCAGTTTGATACCTGTGTTTTCAATGTTGTGAGCATTTAACGCCTGAGCCACTCTTTCCAGCTCGGCTCTGTCATCACAGCCTAACGCAATATGGTCAAGTCCTACCCGGAAGGGATTAAACTGATCATCCGGAGACACTCTTCCTTCTGGTCCTTTTAATGCGATGGCAGTATTTCCTGCAAAGAATATAACTAATTCGGGCTGATCCAAAACAGCTTTGAAACCAAGTTTGTCAAGGTAAAAATCCTTGGATCGAGCCATATTGGTAACTCTGACAGCAATGTGATGTACACCGGGGGTTTTGATTTCGATGGGCATATCCATAATGTTTCAATTTTAATTTAATAGTAAATTTTACAGGTAGATTTGTTGATTAATGATGATCTCTCAACGATCTGAGATCAATATCAATACATTTTTTTGTTGACGCAAGGGCAGTGCAATGCCTGTCCAGTAATTACAATGCCAGTCCAGTAAAAAGACAGATTTATCCAGTAAAGTGTGTATTTAATACTACTTTCTCCCTTTCGCGCCGCTTTAAAAAACGGCGCAATGAAAAAGAACTTCCTCATTCTATCGAATGTAAAACCCTTTTATCGGAGGGATAAACTCTCTGACATTCGGCTGAATGCCAGAGTCCATATCATTGCGCCGTTTTTTAAAGCGGCGAAATGATGAGAAAAAAGAAACCAACCTTAACTACCCCCATGAGTCCCCTCCCGATACTCCTTAGGCGTCATCTGATAAGCCTTTT
>JAGQVA010000073.1 GCA_020438265.1 Bacteroidota bacterium | reverse complement strand
AACCAGAATCCGCTGGACTGGGGAATCGATATTATTACACATAGCGCGACTAAATATCTGGGAGGACATAGTGATTTGTCTTGTGGTGCAGTTATCAGCAGCCAGGTTTTGATGGAACCGATTCGCCATACGGCTACCAGTTTTGGCGGGACGCTCAACGCGCATGACTGTTTTATGCTGGAAAGAAGTTTGAAAACCCTCGCTATTCGGGTAGAAAGACAAAATCAAAATGCGATGGTATTGGCCCAGTTTCTGGCTGAAAACCCGGAAATAGATCGTGTTTTTTATCCCGGTTTGCCAGATCATCCGGACCACGAGCTTGCCAAAAAGCAGATGTTTGATTTTGGCGCGATGATGGCCTTTGAAGTGCGAAACCGAAATACGGTACAGTTTCAGCATAACCTGAAACTCATTCAACCAGCGATGAGTCTGGGAGGACTGGAAACGATTGTTTGTTCTCCCGCGATGACTTCTCATGAAAAAATTGGCCCAGAGGGCCGCGCAGCGATTGGTATATCGGATCAGTTGATTCGTTTGTCCGTGGGGATCGAAGACGTCGATGATTTGATCCAGGACCTGCAACAGGCTTTGGAGTCGACGCCGGAATTAAGTCAGGTAGAATCCTAATTGAACCGTATTTATGTCGGAAAAACTGCTGAAAGTTGGGATTTTGGGATGTGGTCCGATTGCGCAGATCGGGCATTTGGAAGCTTGCCAGAAAGCCAGGAATGTGGATTTATACGCCGTTTGTGATGCTGCGGAAGATCTGGCGAATAAAATGGCAGCTTTTTATGGGGCTAAAAAGGTTTTCCTTTCTTATGAGAAAATGCTCAAAGATCCGGCGGTTGATCTGATTCTGATTGCAACAGGGGATTATTTTCATGTTCCGGGAACGATCATGGCGCTTGAAGCAGGCAAACATGTACTGGTAGAAAAACCCATGGCCCTGGATGTGGATTCAGCTCAAAAGCTGGTTGATGCGGTTGAAAAATCGGGCCTGATTTGTCAGATTGGGCATAATAAGCGGTTTGATCCGGGAATTTTTTCTGCTTATCATTTTGTAAAAGAAGAACTGGGCGAAATGATTGCCTATAAAGGCTGGTATTGTGACAGTACCCATCGCTACGCTGCTACAGATTCTGTTCAACCTGTGATTCATTCCAGTAAAAACAGTGTCAAACCCCTGAAAAATCCCAAAGAGGATCTAAGACAATATTACATGCTGGCTCATGGAAGTCATTTGGTAGACCTTGCTTATTATCTTGCCGGGCCGATTGAAAAAGTAACCGTGAGTTTGATGGAAAAACAGGGGATTTATTCATGGTTTGTTGATACGCATTTTGAAAGCGGTACACACGGCCATTTGGACCTGACTGTTGCGATTCGCGATGACTGGTCGGAGGGGTTTGAGATTTATGGTTCAGAAGGCACTGTTCGGGCAAATATTTTTAATCCCTGGTATATGAAACCAGCTCAGGTCAGGTGTTTTTCAGAACGGAAAGGGACTTATTCTGAAGTCCTGAATAATGATGCAAATACTTATAAATTACAGATAGAACACCTCGCAGAGGTTATTATGAAGGGAAAAAAACAAATAGGTGCAACTGCTCAGGAAGGGCTGGCATCAGTCAAAGCCATGGTGGCAATCAATCAATCCGCAACAACCGGAAAAACAGTATATCTTAACCAGGTAACGGGAACAGTATGAAAAATGAACTGGGCATTTTTGCCAAAACATTTTCGGGTGATTTGGGCGAAGTATTTCAGAAAGCTGTCAATCACGAGCTTTTTCACTTTCAGTTTAATATGAGCGTAGCCGGCCTGGGTGAATTACCTCAGGAAATTCCAGCACGTATTCTGGACGATATTATGGCTTTCAAAAAAATCACGGGAGTTGAACTTTCGGCCATGTCAGCCACTTATAATATGATTGATCCGGACAGGGAGAAAAAAAATCATGGTTTTAATGCTTTTATAGAAATTTCAAAGGCTTGTCGCAAACTTGATATTGATCTGATTACCGTTTGCACAGGCTCAAAAAATCCAGTGGATAAGTGGAAATGGCACCCTGATAATGATTCCAAACAAGCCTGGAAGGAATTATTGGTATCCATGGAAGAAGCCATTGTGGTAGCAGAAACTTCAGATATTTACCTGGGTGTAGAGCCCGAACTGGGCAATGTGGTGAGTTCCCCGGAAAAGGCCATTCAATTGATCAAAGAGCTGGATTCTGACAGGGTGCAGATTGTTTTTGACCCTGCAAATTTATTCGACAAAGCTGACAGACAATCCATTCGGGATATTATGCGAAGATCCTGGGACCAATTGGCCGAATATGTCGGTTTGGTACACGCCAAAGACAGAACAGAAGATGGCCATTATGTGGCAGTGGGAAAAGGAGCTGTTGATTTTGGAGAACTTTTGGGGTTAGTTGGACAGTCCGATTACAGAGGACCAATTATTATGCATGGGCTTTCCGAGGTGGAAGTAGATGGATGTTTGGCGGTGTTAAAGAGATGAAAATCAAAACCTATTGCAAATAATTGATATCCGAACAAGGATTAACGATATTCGATTTGCGAAGTGCTTTTTTAAGTGGAAGGTTCGCAACAACCACTAATTATTCAATGCCTTTTTTTAAGTCTAATAACATAAATTTTCACTATCAGGATCAGGGAGAAGGAAAACCCTGGATTTTCCTCCACGGTATGGGAGCAGACCTTAACCAGGCTGCTCTGGTTTTTTCGAGAATAGAGGGTGTGCGTTTTATCAGCATGGACTTTCGTGGCCATGGGAAAACAGCTTTTTCGGCGCCGGGTGATTTTCAGTTTAAGAGGTTTGCCGATGATGTGATGAATCTGGCAGACCACCTGGGGATGAAACAGTTTGGTCTGGGAGGAATATCCCTGGGCTCAGCAGTCAGCCTGAATATCGTTTCCCGCTTTCCGGAAAGAGTTCGCCAACTCGTATTGATCCGCCCCGCCTGGCTTGACAAAGCCAATGCTGACAATCTGGAAGTTTCCAGCCTGATAGGATCTATTTTGAGCCAGTTTGGGGAAGCTGGTGCCGAAACCCGTTTTCGCCAATCCAATTTATTCCAAAAACTCAACGTAGATGCTCCCGGCAGCCTGGAATCCATCGCAGGGCAACTGAGCAGACCCTACGCTTCGGTGAGTTTTTCTGCTTTTTCCAATTTGGTGCTGGACTCACCGGTAGATTCTATTGAAACGCTGAAAAACATTCAACAGGAAACTTTGGTAATGGGTAATTACCAGGACCCGATTCATCCGATTGGAATGGCCAGACAATTGGCAGAACTACTCCCCAATGCAAGTTTTTATCAATTGCCGGAGAGATATGTGGATGCAGAAGTACATTATGAGGCGGCTTACCAAAGAGTGAAGAAATTCATTGCGCCGCCGTTTTAACGCGGCACAACAAAAAATTTATCCCCCCGCATCCAAAGCATCGAGCAAATCCGTCTTCTGACTCTCACTAATCGGAATTTCATACTTCCCGATTGAAATCGTATTTCCCCGAATCGATTCTATCTTGTCCAGCCTGACTATGTATGACTTATGAACCCTCATAAAATCAGCCAAAGGCAATTTTTCGGAGATGCCTTTCAGGGTGGATTTGGTGAGTACAGGCCGGGCGGCCGAACTAATGAAAATCTTTACATAGTCTTTCATTCCTTCGATATGGGTAATTTCACTGAGGATGATTTTGACGAGGGCGTATTCTACCTTGACGAAAAAATACTCGGGAGTAGAGGGAGGAACCTGTATCTGAACAGGGTTTTCATGTTTTTTCTGAGTATCCAAAGCTTTATAGGCAGCTTTGGTGAAACGTTCCAGACTTACTGGTTTAAGCAAATAATCAATCACTTCGAGGTCATAACTTTCCACAGCATAATTGGAATAGGCCGTTACAAAAATGACCATCGGTTTTTCCCGCAAACTCTCAATAAATTTTGTCCCAATCATTCCTGGCATCTGGATATCCAGAAAAATGAGGTCTATTTTTTCTTTTTCAAGTAAGGTCATTGCCTCGAATGCATTCTTGCAAGTGCCAACGAGTTCAAGGAAAGGAATTTGTTCGATATTTTCTTTAATCAGCCGGCGTGCCAGCGGCTCATCATCAACGGCTATACATCGAAGTTTCATGCGGGTGTATGGTTAGTTCATCTTTGGTTCGGCGCTTACCTTCTGGAGGTAATTTAAGCTCAAGATGAACAATAAACCAATTTTCTTCCTGATTTATGGCCAGTTTATGGGTAAAAGGATAAAGAAGTTCGAGTCGCCTTTTTACATTTTTTAATCCAATTCCTGAAGAAAAATCTTTTTCTTCACTGGTTTCTGGAGCGATTTTGTTGCGCACAAAAAATGAAAAATGACCTCCTTCTATGTTAACCAGTACTTCAATAATCGCATCATCCAACAGGCCCACTCCATGTTTAAAGGCATTTTCCACGAAAGGAATTAAAATCATGGGTTCAATAAAGTGGTTACCTGCATTGCCTTCAACCTCAAAGTTGATCTCTACATCCTCTTCAAACCTGATTTTTTGAAGACTGATATAATTTTCGAGATAACCAATTTCTTTCTCCAGAGGAATCTGTTCTTTTTCAGAAGTGTAAAGCATGTGCCTGATGAGTTCTGACAATTTGATCGTAACGGACTCAGCCTGAGCCGCATTAGACCTGATTAGATAAACAATGCTATTGAGGATATTAAAAATAAAATGAGGGCTAATTTGAGAGCGAAGGAAAGACAATTCTGATTTTAACCTCTCCTTTTGTTGTTCCTGCTGTGCCTTTTCATGCCTGATGAGATAAATGATAAATCCATATCCCGTACTGATTGCCGTAACAAAAGAAGGTGGCACAATAACCCAGAAAACGGGATTTTTATGGAAACGAATTTCAGCTGGAATAAACCATTCCTTAATCGAAAACTGAATCAATGCAAAAGCACCAATAAGTAAAATAAGGGATAATAAATAGGCCGACACTCCCCGGCTTCGCAGCACTTTGGGGATTAACCATTCCGTATTTAACAGAAAAAGGGGAATATTGGTAAGGGCAACAGGAATTAACCAGATCATGTAGGTTCTGGCTCTGATATTTTCTCCTGCATTGACTATGGGTAACCCAATCCAGATTGTCCATAAAACCAGATGGAATAACCATTGGAAGAGTTTGCTCGAATTAATTTTTGCCTGAGTGATTTCCATTTTCAACAATAGTCTGGTTAAAATTAGCTATTTAACCCTAGCTAAATCAATAAAAAAGATCAAAGCACTACTTGTGTAGACCAAAAGCCCAATCACGTCCATTTTAGTCCTCTGGAAATTTGATCGTCTCATTCCCCAATTTGATCCACAGAATATATCCAGTGATCGATTTCTTAAATCCTTTTGGAATTAATTTAGTTGTATCGTGTGTCTAAATACCAAATTGGACTCTCAACTTTAAGTAAATGAATCAGGTAACTAACTATTCGAGAAAATTAAAAACCTTTGCCATTGTCCTTATCATTGGACTTGGGCTAAGTATAGATTCTTCCCTCTACGCACAATGGCAAGGTGGTGGAGGTCGTCCGGGAGGAGGACAGCAGATGAATATCGGACGCTTTTATGGGAAAGTAATAGATGAAGAAGGGAAAGGTGTTGGATTTGCCTCTGTTCAGCTTTGGGGAATGAAGTTTGACACTTTGACCAAAGAGCGCAAGGACGTTTTATTAGCAGGACAACTGACCGCTGAGAACGGAGATTTTAGCCTGGAGAAATTGCCCGTATTTGGACCCATGACCTTAAAAATATCTGTTTTGGGATATGCTTCTTACGAACAAAAAGTAGCCTTTATGGAGCAGGGGCAAGGCCAGAACGGTGGCTCAAAAAAATCGGATACTGATTCTGGTTCAGATTCAGACGAACCTCAGGGAAGACCCGGTGGATTTAGCGGAGGAATGGGAATGGGAAATTTTGACAAAGACCTTGGCAATATTCAGTTAACTGCCGAATCAGTTACCCTTGACGAAGTGCGTATCGAAGGAGAAGCAACTGCTGTTACCCTGGCCCTTGACAAAAAGATTTTCCGCGTTGACAAAAACGCTACCTCTGTAGGGGGAACTGCCATTGATGCTTTGCAAAACGTCCCTTCTATATCAGTGGATATCGATGGAAATATGACTTTAAGAAATGCTCCTCCACAATTATTTGTGGATGGAAGGCCTACCACCCTGACCCTGGATCAGATTTCAGCTGATGAAATCGAATCGGTAGAGGTGATTACCAACCCTTCAGCAAAATACGACGCTTCAGGCGGACAGGCGGGGATCGTGAACATTGTTTTGAAAAAAGATCGTCGTATCGGGTATAATGGTAGTGTGAGAGGGGGTATCGATACTCAGATGGGTTTTAACGGAGGAGGAAACGTTAATGCTCGTGAAGGTAAATTCAACGTATTTTTAAGTGCGAATGCAAACCGCCGCCGTGGTGTTGGTACAGGCGAAACATCTCGTGAAAATCTGATTGGATCTCCTGCCTTAAATGTGCTTCAAAAAGATGTTGATGATTTTACAGGCACTTTTATTAACCTGCGTGGTGGTGTGGACTGGTTTATGAATAATCGTAATACCATTACTTTTTCGGGTTCTTTTACCAGAGGATCATTTTTGCGTAGCAGTGATATTGATATTTCTACAGATTCTGTTTATCCTGATAAAACGGTTACTACTCTTTCCAGACGTATCTCTGATTCTGACCGTTACTTCCAGAATATTGGTGCTTCGGTACTTTTTAAACACCTTTTCCCCAAACAAGGGAAAGAACTCACTGCTGATATTAACCTGAATACAGTCAAATCAGAGGGTAATGGAACTTTTACCAATGAGTATCTGACATTGAATTACGAGTCTTTGGAAAGACAGATCAATGGAGGAGGATCCAATTTCATCACCATTCAGACTGATTATGTAGAGCCGATCAATAAGGCCATGAAGGTTGAAGCCGGCCTAAGAGCATCAGTCAGATTGTATAATAGCGAAAACGAAAGCTCCATTTACAGAGCTGCCATTTCCGACTGGGTTGCGGTTCCTAACTTTGCTGATCAATATGAATTCAGAGATGAGGTTTACGCAGCATATACAACCTTTAGCCATCAGATGCCTTTGTGGGGTTATCAACTTGGTCTGAGGGTGGAAAGCAGCCAGTATACCGGCGACCTGCCGAATGAGAATCTCACTTTTGAAAATGATTATCCTTTCAGCTTTTTCCCCAGTTTGTTTATTACCCGAAAAATCAATGACCTGGATAATCTTCAGTTTTCTTATAGCAGAAGCATCAACCGACCCAGCTTTTTCCGTCTGATGCCTTTTACAGACTTCTCAGACTCGCTCAATCTGCGCCGTGGTAATCCCAATCTGTTACCTGAATTTACCAATTCTCTGGAGGTTTCTTACCAGAATATCATTAATAAAAATCACGATTTCCTGGTTTCCGTTTACTACAAACAAGCCTCGGATCTGATTACTACTTTCCAGACTACGGAAATTATTAATGAAAGAGAATACCTGGTTACCAGCTACGCCAACTCGAATTCAAGTTTGGCTTATGGAATGGAATTTACTGTGAGGAATACCCTTGGAAAGGCCATTGAACTGACTTCAAATGTCAACCTCTATAACTCGCGGGTGGATGCGTCAAACGTTCAGGCTGATTTGATTAATGAGCAGTTTACCTGGTTTGTAAAAGAAAACCTGAATATCAGTCTTCCAGCTAATTTTAAATTACAATTTACAGGACAGTATCAGAGTAAAGCCGCTTTTACTCCTTCTTCCGGCAGTGGTCGTTTCCACGGTTGGGGCGGAGTTACCAATACAGCTCAGGGATATACACTGCCTTACTGGTTTGTGGATGTGGCTTTGAGAAAAGATCTGTTCAAGAGAAAGGCTAGTTTGACTGTAAATGTTCGGGATATTTTCCGCACCAGAATAACCGGAACTTATACCGAAACAGATTTCTTCATTCAGGAAAGCTGGAGATTGCGTCAGCCACAAGTTGTGAGTGTCAACTTCTCTTACCGCTTTGGAAAACCCGATGCTTCATTATTTAAGCGTAAAAACAATAATGTGAACAATAATGGTAGCGATATGATGAACTAAAAATTTATGTAGATAAGGTGAATGATGAAAGAGGCTGCCTTTTTAGGCAGCCTCTCATTTTTTAACCAAAAGTAGAATGGTTGGATTTTACCACATAGTCATTACATGAGAAAGAAAGCATAGCAGAAATTGAAAACCCATTTGAATAAAACCAGCACTTTTTCTGCTATGTTTTCTTCTTTCTAAGCAATTTTCCATTGAAGTCTATGTAGCTATGTGGTGAAAAATAACTCGCTCAAAATCAAATGAAATAATTACACAGCCTCTTCAATCAGCTGGATCAAATAAGGAAAATCCAAATGAGTGATTTTGCGGGAATCCCTGGTCGGGAATAGTTTGTGAAAGGCAAATTTTCGGTTGAGGTCTATTTCCAGTTGATAACAGGTTTCAATTTCCCGCTCTGTATTTTTCAAGCCGGGAATATGCAATAAATAAGGATTCACTGCTTCTGAATATCCGGGAACGAGCCAGGGCGAAAGTTCTTCATAAACAGAAAAATAGCGAGTAATTAAAATCTTCCTGCTGGGAAGTTTTTTCTGGCCATTCCACCAAAGTCCATCAACTGCATTCATGGCTTCCAGGGTTTCCTCTCTGCTTTCAACTGCTCCCAGCTGCACAAGCATATCATCAATCAGGTGAGTCATGGCTATTTCGTAAGGCAATTCGCTTTGGATCGCCTGAATTCCCAGATTCACTCCCAGTAAATTGGAATACATATCCTCCACCGAAAAACTGGAATATCGCTCCGGAACAAAAGGAATATAGGAAGTGCCGTACCAGGTTCCTATTTCATGCCAAATGGATAAATCATAGGCAATGCGTCCGGCAATCTGAACCTTGTCCCAATCTGTTAAAGTTGAATCGATATAAATCGTCAGAATTTTGGGACCGCCCTCTTTACCCAGTTTCCAAACCAGGGTATCTCCTTGAGAATAGGATTGAATCAATGTATACAAATAAGCCGTCCAGTCAGCCTGATCGCGTAAGTGCCCTATGTCGATAAATCCGCCATTTTGTGTGTAAATAATTCCGTTACCTTCCCTTTTATCACCGAGGTATTGGTGCATTCCTAGTTCTTCCAGACTGGAAACGTCCGTAATTTTTTTACCTGGAATACCGCTCACCTTGACATCTGCCCCAAAGGAGCAACAGGTGCGAATAATTCGCGGTGGTGGCTGGTTGATCTGGCGTTCGGATAAAACAGGTTCTTTGGCTTGCAGGGGAAGGGATTGCCATCCCAAAAGGATACTCACCAGCCAGCAACAGGTAAGTAATCCAACCTCCTTAATTTGGTGTCTCATTGTCTCTGGAATAAATGATAGTTAAACGAAGAACGGGTGCATAGGATGCAAGTGGAAAGAATGTTTTTTGGGAGGAAAGTTGCATTGCCATGTAAGTTTTACCAGTCGTTAGTAGGGATTTTTTTGACATGATCTTTGCTTGCCCTTGTGCCAGCAGAACAAAGTAGTCGGACTTTCCCAAGTCCGACGCCACCACGGAATCTTATTGATTCCAACTACCCCAAACTAACCTGTTGATTGAAACTTTCAACCCGTTGGTTGAAAAAAATTCTTTCCCAGACTCCATACACGTTAATTGGAACCAATTCAAAACAATTCAACAAACAATCGTATGGAACATATCATGAAATTTACTGTGCTCGGCTTTTTTGCTTTGTTCATTATCGCTGAACTCATCTGGGCCAGATTCCAGAAAAAAAGCATTTACAACCCCAAAGAAACCCTTTCCAATATCATTATTCTTACCGTCAATCAGCTTCTCAAACCCCTGGTCCTGGTCTGGAGTTTCATGGTTTTTTCATGGGTAGGAAAACTAACACTGTTACAGTTGCCGAACCATTGGGCAATGTATGTCTTAGCAGCCATTATGGTTGATTTTCTCCTTTACTGGCAACATCGCATTCATCACGAAGTCGCTTTACTCTGGACCATTCACAACGTCCACCACAGCAGTCCCTGGATGAATTTTACCACAGCTTTTCGGATCAACTGGATCGGAGGATTTATCAGTCCTGTGTTTTTTCTTCCTGCCATTTTGCTGGGATTTACCCCTACTCAGGTAACCGGATTTTTATTTCTCAATCTGGTTTATCAGTTTTTATTGCATACAGAATCTGTCGGGAAAATTCCTTTTCTGGAAGGCTGGCTGAATACGCCTTCTGCTCACAGAGTGCATCATGGCTCCAATCCCAAATACATCGATAAAAACTACGGCGGTGTACTCATGATCTGGGATCGCATGTTTGGAACCTATCAGGCAGAGGAAGAAGAAGTCGTTTATGGCGTAACAACGGGATTTGAAGGACATAATCCTGTTTGGGCGGTGTTTGGGCCGATGGTGCGATTTTTTAAGGGGGAATTTCAAAGGGAGAAGCGGAATGTGGGGACTTTTATTGACCCGGATTAAAATCGCGGGTCGGCGTTTTTATAATAGCCCATCTACAGCCTTCACCGCTATTTGAAACCGCTCTTCATACCCTCCCTCAATCACCACATAAGGCAAATTTCGGCTCTCCAACTCATCCTTTAACCGCTTAAAATGTATGTTGCTGTAATGAGAAAACTGGCGTGTCCCATCATCAACCCAGGGAATGTCTGGTGCCAGAAGAAGGAAAAGATCATATTTGAGCGTATGGTTGATCAGGTGAATCCATTCAGGTGAATATCCACAAAAAATTTCGCTCCAGATCTGGGTTACAATGAGATCTGTATCGCAAAATAAGACTTTATTTGATTTGAGTGAGGCTTGTTCTTCCAGGAAAATATGTCCTCCGGCGATGTGAGCGATGTCCATCAGATCGACATCAATACCAAATTTTTCTACATACGTACGGCCGTATTCTTCGAGATAATTGGTCTGATAATGATCAGCCAGTTTTTTGCTGAGTACGGATTTTCCACTGGATTCAGGGCCAGTAAGGACTACTCTTTTGATGAAATAAGGACGTACCACTTCGGGGATAAATTCCCAATGCTCATAAGGGTTTTCCCGAATCATAGTTGCTGAAATAGGAACCGTCTCTCTGGGCTGATCAATCATAATATGTTGGCAATTCAGGTGCCGGGCCATTTCATCTCCATAATGTTCTGACGTAAATAATATATCAATGCCTTCAGGCATGTTTTTTTCAAAAGTATGAGTCCAGATTTGCCAGAAATCAGGGTGATCTTCAGGAAATTGGGGATTTTCGTCAGTTACATGAAGGACACGTAGTTTGGGGAAAATTCGCTTCATCCATCCATATCTCAAATAGCCGGGAATGGGTTCTGCCTTTATGCTGCATACCAAAACGGTTAATTCTTCTACCTGAGAAGCCGCTTCCTGAATTAGGTGAATATGGCCTTTATGTGGAGGAAGGAATTTGCCAAATACCAGCCCTTTTTTTCCTGATGATTCGTTTTTCAAAATATCTTTTCCTTAAGTTGAAACTTTTGTAATTTCACGTTCTGAAAAGAGCATAATTTAATCATTCCTCCCAAATTGTATGAGCCATTTTTTCTCGCATGTCTGGAAACTTCTTATACTCGCTCTCATTTTCTCCTGCGCCGATGGAGAAACGAAGTTTGGGACTAAGGTTATAGCCAGCCAGTTTGCCGTTACTCTTCCCGATTATTTAAGTCCTGTAAAAAATTTAAATGATGATGCTCCTTTACAAATGGGGAATAATATTCAAGAGATTTATCTGATCGCCCGTTTTAATGATTGGAAAGATCTAAGGAAAAAACACGCTGATTGGGAGATTGAAGATTATTACGATTTTCATATTGAAAACCTATTACTTGAAGTGCAGGAACCAACCGCTCCGGGCCCCGATTCTGTGTCTATTAATGGACTGAATGCCCTTGTAGGTTATTATGAAGGCAAACTGAAAGAAGACGAAATTTACTGTAAACTGGTGATGCTTGAGAGTGAAAAGACCTTATATCAATTATTGATATGGACAAAAAAGGGTAACCTTCCACTTTATGAGGCTGATATGGATAGGATCATTCGATCTTTTAAGGAGGTTTGATTTGATCATTGAGCCGCTTTTTAAAGCGGCATCAAAGGACAATAACAAAAGAACCAATCCCAGCCAGTTATAATTATTCCATCATTATATCCTCCCTCAAAACCATATCCAAATATTCCAGCAAAAAACCCGCATTCTCCTGATCAAAACACATGGGAGGCTTGATTTTCAATACATTATGAAAAGGCCCATCCGTACTCATCAGAACGCCCATCTGGCGCATGCGGTTGGCCAGATAACTGGCTTTATCAGCGGCAGGTTCCAACGTTTCTGGATCATTGATCAGCTCAAAACCTAAAAAGAGTCCTGGGCCTCTGACATCTCCAATCACAGGATATCGTGATTGAAGTTCACGTAATCCCTGAGTAAGGTAATTACCCGTTTTCAGAGCATGTGTCTGTAA
>JAGQVA010000748.1 GCA_020438265.1 Bacteroidota bacterium | reverse complement strand
GCTTTTATTATTGCTGCACCAATCTCCTGGTATCTTCTTTCTGAGTATTTCTTGAGTAATTTTGCCTATGCGACGAATGTGAGTATGCTTTCAGTTGTCCTGGCTGGGGTAATTGCTTTGGTCATCGCCTGGTTTACTGTGGCTTTTAACTCTTATAAGGCCGCTACGACCAATCCGGTGAAGGCGATCCGGCAGGAGTAGGGTGTTATAAATTTATCAGTCGCGAAAAGAACGGGATGTATCCGTTCTTTTCGCTACTGATATAAACGCTAAAAATCATCCCAAATTGAAATTCTCAACTACTTTCATATATTTGCCTTAAACTACTATTATGGCATCAAATGAAAGTTTCAGTAGCCGTTGGGGCTTAATCCTGGCAGCATTGGGAATGGCAATCGGAGCAGGAAACCTTTGGCGGTTTCCACGACTCGCAGGGCAATACGGAGGAACTTTCCTGCTATTATGGTTTATATTTCTTTTGGTTTGGTCTATCCCGATTCTCCTCGCTGAATTTTCAATTGGTAAAACTTATAAAAAAGGAGTCATTGGCAGCTTTGCCAGTGCCACAGGGAAAAAATTTGCCTGGATGGGTTTTTTCATCGCCATGTGTACCCTGTTTATCACGTTTTATTATTCGGTAGTTACGGCATGGGGACTTCGATATCTGGGTTTGTCTTTTTCTGATCTTTTCGCCAGACTGGGAGGCGGTCAGACACTTGCAGAAAAAATTCAAAGCAACCCGGAATACCTAAACGCATTTTGGGATCAAATTTCTAATGGGAATGGTTTGACCATTGGTCTGCATGTCCTATCGGTAGTTCTTGGTTGTGCCTTTTTGATTCGAGGGATTCAGAAAGGATTGGAACTGGCAAATAAGATTCTGATTCCCACCCTTTTTGTCCTGCTTATTCTTATTGGAATTATTGCCCTCTCTATGGGCAATGGAATGTTAGGGCTGGAATATATGTTTGCCATTCGTCCCGAATTATTTGGAGATGCAGAAGTCTGGATTCAGGCGCTTTCTCAATCTGCCTGGTCAACAGGAGCCGGATGGGGCCTTATTATGACGATTTCCTCTTATTCCAGAGACAAAGAAGATGTAACGCTCAATATATTCATTGGCGGTTTTGGCAATAATACAGCATCTTTGGTCGCAGGACTGGCCATTTTACCTTCCGTGTTTGCTCTGGCAACTTCCGAGGCTGAAGCCATTTCTTATCTCGGCAGTGGAAATCAGGCGCTTACATTTAGTATTATTCCGAAGCTCTTTGCCGAAATTCCCGGAGGTGCATTTCTATCGGTTATTTTCTTTCTCGCCTTTTTTCTGGCAGCTTTTAGCTCCCTTTTGGCAATGATTGAGCTGTTTATGAAAATACTGGGAGATTTGGGCTTTTCCCGTCAAAGCTCTGCAATAAGAGCCGGACTGTTTTGTATTATCTTTGGACTTCCTTCAGCCTGGTCGCTGGATATATTTAATAATCAGGACTGGGTATGGGGAATCGGGTTAATCATCTCAGGCCTCTTTATCATTTTTGCAGTGTTGCAACATGGAGCGAAAAAATTCAAAGCCGAGTTTATTGACAAGGATTCTGACTTTAAAGTCAATGACCTCTATTTCTCTGCTGCAATTATTATCAACGCTATTCTGGGTTTAGGCCTGATTTATTGGTGGATGTCCCAGGGCTATTCACAAAACCCATGGTTTGATGAAAATGGAAACTGGAATGTGTTTGATGTTTATAGCAATGCCAGTATCATCACTCAATGGGTGATTGTTCTGGCTGTGGGCATTGGATTAAATCGCTATTTATATAAGGTTTTTGTAAGTAATCAAAAGGCAGAATAAATATTCTCTACCATACACTTTTTAGCTACACTTAATTTCTCTCGCAGATATCACAAATTCCACGGATAAATTCAATTGCTAAGTGTTTAGATCAGTGATATCTGTGGGAAATTTTAAAAAGTATACAATAGTGAGAAAATCTATCATTTGCTAACGGAACTCATTAGTCTTCCCAATTATTTTTGTTAACTTTTCCTCAAAAACACTTATGGCAAAAACCTTCGCCTCCCAGGGAGACTTATCGGAAAAGAAAAAATCACTTATCGAACTCGCCAAAGGAGTTTATGGCTATACCGCTGAAGGAGATCCCAACAGTGGATTTATCATCGGAGAGAATGAAGTCATGGTCATTGAAGCCCAGGCCACCCCACAAATGGCTAATGAACTTATTGAACAAATTCGAACCCTCACGGATAAACCCATCAAATATTTGGTTCTGACGCATTACCATGCTGTGCGGGTACTGGGGGCCAGTGCTTATCAGGCTCAGGAAATTATCGCCTCTACCAAAACTTACGAAATGATCGTCGAACGTGGCCAGCAGGACTGGAATTCGGAATTCCAGCGGTTTCCGCGTCTCTTCAGAGGTGCTGATACGATTCCTGGCCTTACCTGGCCTACCCTGGTTTTTGATTCAAAGATGACTGTTTTTCTGGGTAAGCGAAAAGTGGAAATCATTCATCCGGGAGAAGGACATACCCGTGGAGATACGATCGTCTGGCTTCCGGAAGAAAAAGTCCTGTTTGCCGGTGATCTGGTTGAATATGGTGCAACGCCCTATTGCGGAGATGCACAGTTGCAAAACTGGCCGAAAACCCTCCAGTTTCTCAGTAATCTCAATCCCCACGCTTTGGTTCCCGGTCGAGGAGAAGCCCTCACTACTCCTCTCAAATGTCAGGAAGCCATTTTTCATACCAATGCTTATGTCCAGATGTTGTACCAACAGGCCTTGTTAAGCCGCCTGGAAGGAGAAACGCTCAAACAATGCTATGACCGCATGATGGAAACCATGGAACCCCAATTTGGCCATTGGGTGATTTTCAAACATTGTATGCCTTTTAATGTATCACGGGCTTATGACGAAGCCGGAGGAATAAATCATCCCCGTATCTGGACCGCTCAAAGAGATATTGACATGTGGGAAGCTTTAGAAAAAGATGAATAAATGATGAACCCGATAATGCCCTCAACTTACCAGAATCCTGAGTTTTCCTATCAAAGATCTTCAGACCAGGACGCCTCCCAAATTGTCACACATCCGGTAATTATCGTTGGGGCCGGTCCAACGGGTCTCACTATGGCTCTCGATCTCGCCAGTCGGGAAATTCCCGTGGTTGTGCTTTCCAAGGACACGACAGTAAGCATCGGCAGCAGAGCGATTTGTTTTTCGAAGAAAACCCTGGAAATTATGAATCGCCTGAATCCGGAAATGGCGGCAAAAATGTTGGACAAAGGGATTA
>JAGQVA010000747.1 GCA_020438265.1 Bacteroidota bacterium | reverse complement strand
TTGCACGGATAGTGAAATCAAAATTGAAGCTCTTATCAATGGCACAGAGATAACCATTGAAAGCCAGGAAATAAATTGTGGCCCCATCGTTTACACCTTCGTGGGAACCGGAAATTTTGACGGAACCAGCCTGACCCTTCAGTTTCAGGTCAGTTATGAAGTAGATGGGTTTCCCCGCACAGATTCCTGCAATGCAAAACTTGAGCAATAGGATATTTTCCCTAGATTTGTCCCTATGAATTTTCCTGAAAATATAGATGAACATAATGAGGAACAATTATCTCAAATTGTTTCTGTTTTCTCCGAATCATTACCCCAAAAAGCGATCATTATTTTTAATGATTATTCTTTCAGAGATCAATCTTTGGAAAGAATCGTTGAAGAGCTTCCAACCTTTTCGCATATCGCCCTTGATTTGGGAGAAGTACAGGTAAATGAGGTCTCGTCGGTAATGGAAGAGAAATTATCAGATATCATCAGCGATCCTCATCCTGAAAATTATCTGGTACATATTATCAACCTCGAAACCAGTCTTTTTCATGAAATTTATTCAGGAGAAGCTGCTTTTATTCAAAATCTGGCTGATCACCCCAATCAGCTTGAAGAAGTTTTTGCAGCCAATTATTTAATCTGGACGGACCCATTTGCTCATGACCGGCTGGAAAATCAGGCTAAAGAATTTACTCAAACCTGTAAAGCTGTTTTTTCGCTCCTTCAACCTGAAGGAAATCATGAGTCTAACCCTTATGAGCAATTAGAAAAATTAACAGAACAGCTAAAAGCTTCTGAAAAGACAGAAACAGAGCAAGCAGAAACGCTTCTGGAAATAGGGGGAATCTTTCAAATGTACCGAAAACCTGGCCAGGCACTTGAGATATATGAACAGGCTTTGGAAAAAGGAAAAGATACAGACATAGAAAGTGCGGCCCAGACATCTATGGGAATCACCTACGCAGAACAGGGAAATTTACAGGAAGCAAAAACATATCTTGAAACAGGTATTGAGAACCTTTCCCAGGGTGAAACCGCTCAGTACCGTCGTCTGTTGGCTCATGCACACTCCAGCCTTGGGGAAATTTTCACCCAATCCGGAGCACATGATCTGGCCATTCAACATTTTGAAAAGGCTTCAGAGATCAATGCTGCCGAAGGATTATTTGTGGAATCAGCCATTGCCCAAAACCACCTGGCCGTTATTCACGAGAGAAAGGGAAATATAGAAAAGGCCGTTTCTGCCTACGAGCAAACTGCGGATTATTTTTCCCAAGCGGGAAAAGATAAACTGACAGCTCGTGCTTATCAGCAAGTAGGAATGGTTCGCCAGGGGCGTTTTCAATGGGGATTGGCGATGGATGCTTTTAAAAAAGCGCTTGTTGAAGCTCAAAAAACCGACGATGAATTCCTGATTCTTTCACTGGAAGATTCGATCGAACAGTTGGAAGAAAAAAACGCCAAACCTGAGCCAAAGAAAAAAGAAGAGAAGAAAAAAGGATTTTTTGGAAAATTATTTGGTTGACGGAATACTAGTCGAGTACCAGGCGAATGCTAGTCAAGTTCTTCATATTCAACAGTAGTTGCTTTAGGCTCCCTGTTTCTTTTGTTTCTCACAAACCCAAAAAATCTGCGGGATCGGCGCACTTCACGGCGTTTTACCCCAGCCCTTCGAGCAAAAAATGGCCAGAAAACCACAAATATGACGATTAGGATAAATATTAATTCTGATCTGCCAAGCATAATCTTTCACCTATAGACTTTCCTCATTCGAGGAACCACCAAATTACTTTTCCCCCGATAATAATCCCAATCATTAATAAAATAATTTTAACAACAGAACCAACAATTTTCAAAAATTATTCAATCTATTTTTAATATGAAAAATTTGTTTATCGCCTTAGCGATTTTCACATTATCATTTTCTTTTTTACTGGCTCAGGACAGTATCCAGGCACCCATCGATACTTCATACTGGAAAAACTCGGGAATTGCCTCCTTTAATATAACCAATACCAGTGTGAGCAGCTACTGGCAAGCAGGAGGTATCAATTCCCGTTCTTTCGCTTTCAGAATAGATATGAGCGGCCATTATGACAAAGATAAAACTTCGTGGCATAACAGTCTGGTTGTGGCTTATGGAACCATCAGACAGGGGAGAAAGCAAAATTCTTTTATCAAAAACGACGACCGCCTGGAAATAAACTCCAAATTTGGATTTCATTTTAGCAAAAATCTTCTGATTAGCGGTTTGGCCAGTTTTCGCACCCAATTTTTTGAAGGATATAATTTCGATCCCAAATCTCCTACTACGGTTCCTTCCGATACCGTTTCCAACTTCCTCTCTCCTGCGTATCTCGAATTTGGAATTGGAATGGATTATCAACCCATCAAAGACTTTAGCATATACTATTCTCCCATTAACTCAAAAATAACCATCGTAACCGTTGAAGCGTATCGGCCGCTGTATGTCCCACAAGATAATATTGACCAGGCTGTCAGATATGAATTAGGTTCCAGATTAAAAGTCAGATTAAAAAGGACCATTGCTAAAAATATCCTTTTCCAGGCCAATGCCAGTTTCTTCACCAATTACCTCAAAAACCCGGGAAATATTGATATCAACTGGGAAACGCTAACGACCGCCAAGGTCAATAGCTGGCTGGCAATTAACTTTTCTACCAATTTAATCTACGATGATGATGTAAAGTTTAATCTCCTGGATGAGAATGGAGTTAAAACAGGCAAATTGGGCCCCAGAACGCAATTTCAGCATATTTTGGCCATTGGACTCACCTATCAGTTTATAAAATAATCGGATTTATTTGTATATTTAGGGAAATAAAAGGACAAGATGTATGGATTTGCCTTCCAGCACGATTATCCAATGTTTAAACACGTTTGGTAAAGTGCATAATCAGAAGGCAATCTACCCTGCGAAACTGGCGTATGTATTACTGTAACATTGACCAATTTTAAAATTATGAAAAAGAGCGTAAAACAATTGATTGGAGCATTTATCTTAACCCTTGGCTTAGTTGCAGGCGGATTATTCGTCATCAGCCAGGTAAGTAAGATCAATGACGAGGTAGTAGTGGAAAAAACGGTCGAAGTCGATATGAATCAGACCATCGCTGCTCATCCCTAATGTAAAGACTGCAATATCGTCGGTTTTGCCGGCTTAGTATACATCTTTTCTGGTTAGTTAATGAAAGATGCCATCCTATATTTGGGTGGTATTTTTTGTATAAAAACCTTCCATTTAGACCTTCCAGGTTTTGAAAACCTGGAAGGTCTTTTTTTTAATTATTTTTACGCTATG
>JAGQVA010000746.1 GCA_020438265.1 Bacteroidota bacterium | reverse complement strand
GAAATTGACTGGCTTCCTGTTTTTGTAGGATCGTCAATAATATCTTCTATTGGCTGGCAAGAAGAAATGGCCCATACGATTAGTATTAGTAAGGAAAGATATTTTTGTGATTTCATAGCAATGTTTGATTTATCAATTTTGACAAAAATATAGATTTATCCTTTAGAAATGGTTGTTTGGTTTTGCTTTATTCTTCCTCGTATCGTAATTGTATAAAGTCGGTAATAAATTTAACTGGTTTTCCATTTTCATCCGTTCCGACATATCGTGGATAAAGTCCATCTCCCCATCCTGCGCCAAACATGATTATGTTTTCAGAATCATTAACTTTATAATTAACCCAGTCTTCGCCTCTTGAGGATTGGGGTATACTTCCATTTGCTTTGAATAGTTTATCCAATTTGTCATTATAGAAATTGCCTTCTGGGTTTTCCTTGTAGAAATCTTTGATTTTTTGACAGTATTTTTTCCATGTTGAATAATCAGAAAATGAACTTAATCCATTTTCAACCGGGTACATACCATTCATTTTTTTCTCAAAATCGTTTTGAAGCATATCTTCAGCAATCAAAGACATTTCCCATTTTTCAATTTTTGTTTTTGAAAAGATGATTTCTGCATAAGCAACTCTTCCCCGAAAATCTTCTTCAAGTCCAATATAAGTGCTGACAGGATACTTTCCGGGTTCAACAGTCCATGATTGAGGTAACCCTAATTCTCTGTACATGGGATCTGTACAGACAACCTGACCCGTAGGAATATTTAACATTCCGATTTCAAAGCGGTCATAATATTCATTGGTTGGCAGGTCCTCAAAATCAGAATAGTTAAAGGTGACTTCCTCTCCAAAAATGGTTTGCTTAACTGTTTTCTGTTCTGCGTTAAATCCAGATTGGGTTTCCTCAACGCTTTGTTCTTTTGCTTTCTGCTTACACCCGAATAATCCCAGGAATGCCATTATTAAATGTATTGTGTATTTTTTCATTTTTGTATTATGTAGAAGCGATTCTACGGGCTGGTGAAACGAAGTTTAACTGATGTTAGGTGCATTTTATTCTTTTAAAGATAGAAAGTTCCAGGTGGTTTTGGAGGTATTTCATTTTCGAGTAAAATTCTTGCTATTTCCTCTCGGGACAAATCTCTCGCATACCCCAATTCACCTGGATAAAAGATTAGGGTCGATAAGTCATATTCATAAGAGACGTTTTTCTCCAGGAGTGCTATGTAGTATGATTGGATACCTAATTGGGTTTCAATCACTTTTGCCAATACATTTTTTATTTCTGTTAATGAGAGATTTTTTATTTCAGGAGGTTCTGGACAAAGAATTTCTGTGATTAATTCTTCTTCACTTTTACTACTCCAAAATTCCTGAAAATCAACTTCCGTATACTCATAGGAATTATTCAGTGAAAGCAGGTTTACCCGATTAAGCTCTTCCTTTATACTTTTTCCGCCATACAGTTTGTTTTCAATTACAGGAATCAACTCGCGAAGAATCCGAGCTTTTTCCTGATTTATTTCCGGTAATTTAAATAGTCCTTCTCGTTCCATTAAGGTTGGGATTTTATTTAATTGCACCTACATCCAACTATCAGGAACCATTCCCAATAGCTCTGTTTATCAAATTTCCTGGCTTCCTGCTATATAGTAAATTCTAGCATATAACCAGGAACTTCATTTTTATAAAAAGGGGAGAATTTTGTTTCATAGTTGGCCATTTTGATATATTGCAGCACTCTCAATATCCGCAAAATTTATGGGTTATGCAATGAGATATCCGCCTATACATGGCAATAGTTACTCATATTATGAAGCAACTTTTAAACTTAACGGCTTTTCTTTTAGCGATGCTGAATAGTGAATCTCTGTGGGCTCAATGCCAACATATCACGCTGACAGACTCCAGCTTTGAGTTTTTGACTGAATTTTATGGATATCCAGGAGTTCCCGAAATGGGTAAATGGTTTTATGACGATGGCGTACTTTCATCCGACAATGCTTTCTCCGGAGACAAAAGCGCTTGCAGCAATGGCGGCGGGGCTTTTCAGTTTGTCAAAGTTGATTCCAATACGACTTATTATGTAAGTGCTTATATTCTGAATGGTGCCAATGAATCTGCTCCTTATCCGCACTTCAGGATTAACTGGGTTCCCCATACGGTTTCTGTTCCGACTAATAACTGGACGCTGATTAGTACGAGCTTTGATTCGGGTTCAGATACGATGGCGATTGTTGGATTTTATAGCATGGGGGCGTGTTTTGATGAATTCAGAGTTACGTGTAATCCTTTGACATCAGCGGATTTTATAGAAGATCGGGGTAAACCTTATACATTGTCTTCGAGATCTACGAATAATAGCTTTTTCCTTGATAGCGAAGAAAATCTGGATATTGAGATTTGGAGTGTTAATGGGAGTTTGATCGCGCAGATAGAAGAATCAAATCAGATCGCTTTTGGGGCAAATCTTTCAAAAGGCATGTATGTATTAAAAGTGAAAACGGATTCCGGGATTTGGGTGGAGAGGGTAGTTAAATGGTAGTTTAGAAATCATTCATCCGCATCATTTCCTCCTAATTTAAAAATAATCCAGCTTGCTAAAAACGCTTCCAACAAACTCAGCGGAATCGCAAAGACCAAAATTCCATAAGGTAATACAGACATATTGCCGACGACCAGCCACATCATCACAAATCCTGCAAACCATGCAAGAAGCGTGGTTTCTGTTAATGAAAACCTCTTGCTAATGATAAATATAAAAGCTGCCAGACATAAGGACCAAATACCCCAAACTGCTCCATTAACAGGTTCTGAAGGAAATACTAATCCTAGTGCTTCATAGTGCTCGGTCCAATAAGATTTAAGAAGAAATTCATTGCGCACGAATTCAGAAACACTGATCCAGATGGTGGCAGTGATGATGGGTAAGAGGGTCTTTTTCATTGGTACTAATTTGATCGCAAGTAAAGATACTGGAAAGGTAATTAACTTAGCAAATAATCCACCCGATAAGCCGCATAAGGCAAATCATCCGGTTGATCCATTCTTTGGTAAGATAAATTTAAACGCTCACAAATTCGAGCCATTTCAACCTCTTTCCAGAATTTACCCATTTCGCTTTTGCCTAACCTTTGTTTGATATGATATTTGAATCGGGCAGGGTAGGAGGGATAAAAAACCTGCAAAAAGTCGTAATCAGGTACATCTCCAATGAAGATTTTCCCTCCGGGTTTAAGCAAACTCTTCATCTCGCGAATTACCTCAAAACCTTTCTGGTCAGTATCAAAATACTGAAAGGAAAAATACAGGTTAA
>JAGQVA010000745.1 GCA_020438265.1 Bacteroidota bacterium | reverse complement strand
CCATTATCCTGGACGAGATATAAAATCGGAAACTGATGCAAAGCTGCCATTTGTAGCGCCTCGGAAACTTCTCCCTCGGTCATGGCGCCATCACCAATACTGCATACTGCCACCGGAGGCAAATTATCTTTATCAAAATCTACCAGTTCCTGGCTTTCCAAATATTGCATCCCCTGAGCGACTCCCGTGGTGGGAATGGCTTGCATACCAGTTGCTGAAGACTGATGGGGGATTTTGGGCATATTTTCCCGTCGCAGGCTGGGATGGGAGTAGTAGGTTCTACCGCCGGAAAAAGGGTCATCCTTTTTCGCCATGAGCTGAAGCATCAATTCATAAGGCTCCATGCCTATCGAAAGCAAAATCGCATCGTCACGATAATAGGGGGCTACAAAATCTTGCGGCAATAATTGCAATCCAAGCGCAATCTGAACTGCTTCATGACCGCGCGAAGTCGCATGAACGTATTTGCTGGTTACCGATTTTTGCGCCTCAAAAGCGTGTGTCATCGCCTCTGCTATACGCATCAGGCGATAGGCTTTGAGTAAAATATGTGTATTTATAAAAACTGTATTTGTGTGGCCGTTTGATTCTTTAAAAGAAGTCTGCATAAGTAGTCCTTGAGGAAATAATCAATCCGAAATATACGCAAAATTTTACTAACTAACGAATGTTAGGTTGGGATTGTTTATGGACAATAGGGCAGAAATCATTTTAAGAACGACTAATTATAAATTAAATATCGCAGTTTTTTAGTTTCAATTATTGATTCAGTAACTGAGCGACTTCTTGGTTCAAGCTAGGCAAATCATGGAAAACAAATGACCAAAGATTTTCTTCTTTTGTAGCATCGTATTGATGAGCAATGGTATTTCGCTTATTGATAATGGAATCCGTCAATGAAAGTTCAACCTGCATTTGCCTTAAGCGATATAAAGCCTCTCCAATAATTTCAATTTCTCTCTCAATTGCCCTTATAGCAGTAATGTCTTGTTTGAAATCTTTAATATTAGAAATACCATCTAAATGGATTTTAAATATATTATCAATGCATTTATCAATATCATAGAGATACTTCTTGGCGTTCCTGGTCATACAATATTTTTTTCGTTTCGTCTACTTCTTCTTTGAAATATGGATTTTTGATTCCACTATACCAGGCAAGATCAATTTTTCTACCCAACAATTCTCTCAGGGCCTCTAAAAATCCCCAAAAAGCAAAGTAATAATTATCTTCAGGGATGTTTTTATCATCCATCTCATATAAAAAATCAATGTCAGATTCTGCCCGAAAATCATCACGCAGTACGGACCCAAACACCCATAGCTTTTTTACCTGGTGCTTTCTGCACAATTTTCGGATTTGATCAATATTCTCGGTAATTATTTCCTGCATATCTCTAAATTACGAATTATTTACCAATCCAATATGAAATCATTCGAAGATAAAATTGTTGTGATTACCGGGGCAGGATCGGGAATCGGGAGGGCTTTGGCTTTGCAGTTGATAGCTGAGAAAGCAGTTTTGGTGCTGCTGGATAAGGATTTGGAGGGCCTGGAAGAAACAAAAAGATTGGCCGGTAATGACTTTTCCGAACAAATTCATTTGCGAGAAACAGATATTTCCTCTAAAGAAAAAGTGTATGAAATTGCGGAATGGGTTATTAACACTTTTCAAAGAGTTGATGTAGTCATTAATAATGCCGGGGTAGCTCTTGACCGGTTGAGTATTGCAGAGGTTTCTTATGAAGAAATGGAATGGATTTTTTCGATCAATTTTTGGGGTGTGGTTTATGGAACCAAGGCTTATCTTTCTCAAATGCTAAAGCAAAATTCAGGGTATATCGTCAATATTTCCAGTTTGTTTGGTCTTGTAGGGGTAAGCGATAATGGAGCATATTGTGCTACCAAATTTGCAGTCAGAGGTTTTACTGAAAGTCTTCGTGCCGAACTCATGGATATAGGCGTAACAGCTATGTCCGTTCACCCGGGGGGAATCCTCACCAATATCGTTCGCAATGCGCGATCGCGGCGTGATTCATCCAGTGAAGAAGTACAAAAAGATATAAAACGGGTAGAGCGCCTGTTTAAAACCTCACCTGAAGATGCTGCAAAAAAGATTATATGGGGAATCAAAAAGGGTAAAGGGAGGCTATTGATTGGAAAAGATGCACGCCAGGCTGACCGGATTATCCGCTTATTTCCTGAAAGAGCCATCAAAATTTTTTATAAATTGTCTTCAGGTATTCGCCAGAAATCAACTCCTAAGACTTAATCTGCCAGCCCCAAACACCCAACATGTGAACTTTCATTTAAAATGATCAATTTCCTGAATCTATTTAAAAGTCCTTTCCCCCTGTTCTTATTGTTCGTCTCCCTGTTCCTGGGATGTCAAACGCCTTCTTCAAAAACAGGAAAATCAGCGATTTCCAATACCGATGTTGAGATCTCGCCCGATAATTCTCTTCTCCAATATTCAGGCAGAATCGATTTTTCCAACCCGCAATCCCCTGTGTTTTTCTGGGCAGGAACTTCCGTCAAAGCTCGTTTTGAAGGAAATTCCATTCAGGTAAAACTCAAAGATATCTCCGGTAAAAATTACTACAACGCAATTATTGACGGAGACATTGACAACCGAATCGTGATTGATTGCGACCCAGGGCAAACAGTATATACAGTTTCTATAGAAGATTCAGTTAAAAAAGAAAGTCATACGATTGAAATTGTCCGACGAACTGATCCCCGCAGCCCATCTACAGAATTTCAGGGATTTGTTCTTGAACCAGGGAAAAAACTGCTCGAATTGCCCTCTGATCGCAAGATGAGAATCGAATTTTTTGGTAACTCCATTACCTCCGCTCATGGAGTCCTTGACGAAAGCAGGAAAAATAATGATGATCTTTCCACCTGGGATAATACCATGTCTTATGCAGCCATGACAGCTCGCCATTTGAATGCAGAATATCATTGTATCAGTATGAGCGGAATTGGTGTGGTCAAAAGCTGGTATCCGCTGATTATGCCTCAGATCTATAATCGTCTGGACTCCAATGATCCGGAAAGTGAATGGGATTTTTCACAGTGGACTCCTGATATCGTGGTAGTGAATTTATTTCAGAATGATTCCTGGTTAATTAAAAATCATCAACCTGAAACGATGATAACGGCTTATACAGACTTCATTCGCACATTGCGAACGCATTATCCTGATGTAGAAATTATTTGTGCTTTGGGGAATATGGATATTACTCGCTCAGGTTCTCCCTGGCCCGGTTATGTAAAAACGGCTGTTTCGAGGATGAATCAGCCGCCTTTTTC
>JAGQVA010000744.1 GCA_020438265.1 Bacteroidota bacterium | reverse complement strand
AATCCGGCGCTTCAGTTGGTACTCAAAGGTTTCGCAGATCCCAGCGGAAATGCACAGAGAAACCTGGTTTTATCACAAAAAAGAGCTGAAGCAGTAGCCGGGTATCTGGTTTCCAGGGGAATTGAAAGGGACCGGATTGACACCACTTCACTGGGAGACAAAATTCAGAAATACGGCGAAGCAGCACTTGACCGAAGGGTGGAACTGATATTGGTTTGGGAATAACTGCCGCAGTTAAAACTGAGAAATTATTGCTAAAAACCATCCGGGTAGTAAATAGTTACATAATAGTGCCTGAATCATCGTATATTGCAGGTTTATTTCCAAAAACACAATCATGGATATAACATAATTTATTATTGGACCCAGACCTTCCAGGTTTTTGAAACCTGGAAGGTCTGATCCATTCAAAACCTAAACATTGTAAGTTAATTATGAGAAAGCTTTTCTACCTGTTCCTGGTCCTTTGGGTCGCGATTCCAGGAATGCATATCACTGCTACGGCCCAGACAGGTGACCTTGCCACAGAGATTCCTTTTGATCCACAAACCAGGGTTGGCACATTGGAAAACGGAATGAAATATTATATCCGCAAGAATGCCAAGCCGGAAAATTTTGCAGAATTGCGTCTGGCATTAAACGCCGGATCTATTCTTGAAACAGATCAGCAGCAGGGTCTTGCCCACTTTGTGGAGCACATGTGTTTTAATGGAACCGAAAATTTTCCCAAAAGTGCTTTGGTAGACTATCTGGAGGCTATTGGAACCAAATTTGGCGCGCATTTGAATGCTTATACCAGCTTTGATGAGACAGTATATATGCTAAGAGTTCCCACCGATGATCAGGAAAAATTTGAGAAGGGAATGATGATTCTCGAAGAATGGGCTCATAATGTGAGTTTTGAAGGAGAAGAAATTGACAAGGAAAGAGGAGTGGTAGTTGAGGAATGGCGTACACGTCTGGGAGCCAATAACAGAATGTTGCAAAAAACTTTCCCCAAAACTTTTTATGGTTCCAAATATGCGGAGCGTTTGCCTATTGGGAAAAAAGAAGTTCTTGAAAACTTCCCTCATGAGACGCTGGTTCAGTTTTATAATGACTGGTATCGTCCTGACCTGATGGCGATTGTAGCAGTTGGAGATTTTGAGGTTGATCAGGTAGAAAAAATGATTCAGGAAAGATTTGGGAAAATTGCTCCTGCAACCAATCCAAAACCCAGACCTGTTTTTGAAATTCCCGATCACGAAGAGACTTTCGTTTCCATTGTAACAGATGAAGAAGCTACCTATAACCGCGTTTCTCTTCAGTATAAACACGATGCAAGAAAGTATAAAACCCTGAAAGATTACAGAGTTTCGATTATTGAAAACCTGACAGCTTCACTGATTAATGGTCGTTTAGGAGAATTGCGCCAAAGTGAAAACCCTCCTTTTAATTTTGCCTATTCAGGTTATAGCGGCATGGCCCGATCCAAAGATGATTATTCAGCCATGGCGATTGTTTCCGAAGACGGATTTATGAAAGGACTTGAGGCTTTACTGACCGAGCAGGAAAGAGCGATCAAATACGGCTTTACAGAAACGGAATTGGAAAGAGCCAAAAAGAGCATGCTAGCCGGGCTTGAAAAACAATTTAACGAACGAGATAAAACGCCTTCCAGCCGTCTGGTTATGTCTTATGTGTATCATTACCTTTCTGGTAGTCCGGTAGAAGGAATCGAAAATACAGTAAAATTATATGAGCAATTTCTGCCAGGAATTACCCTTGAAGAAGTCAATCAGGAATTCAGAGGTTATATTCAGGACAAAAATCGGGTAATTATTCTTTCAGGAATCGAAAAAGAAGGCGTAGAAATCCCGACTGAAGCAGAAGTGAGAAAAATGCTCGCAGAAGTTTCTTCGAAGGAAATCACCGCCTATGAAGATCAGGTTTCAGACCAGCCCTTTTTCACAGCAAAACCTACCCCTGGTACAGTAACCCAAACCGAATACATGGAAAAAATAGATGTTACAGAACTGACTTTTTCCAACGGTGTGACGGTTGTATTAAAACCTACAGATTTTAAAAACGACGAAATCAGTCTGAGTGCATACAGTCCGGGCGGAACCTCTTTATACTCAGATAAAGAATATCCAACCGCCAATATGGCTGACCAGATCATCTCGGAATCAGGATTAGGAAACTATAATAATATCGAACTGGAAAAATACCTTTCTGATAAAGTCGCCAATGCATCTCCTTATATTTCAGAGCTTTGGGAAGGATTTGGTGGCAGTTCTTCTCCTAAAGATCTGGAGACCATGTTGCAAATGATCTACCTCTATTTTACAGAGCCGAGAAAGGATGAAAAAGCGTTTAATGCCTTAATTAGTCAGGCGAAAAGTATGAGTGCCAATATTCTGGCCAGCCCTGAAATGTATTTCAGAAGTGAAGTCTACAAGGTGATGAATAACAACCACCCACGCCGTAAATTGATTCCATCGCCGGAAGAATTAAATAATATCAGCCTCGACAGAGCTTATGAAATTTTCCGTGAAAGATTTGCTGATGCCAGTGATTTCACCTTTGTTCTGGTAGGAAACTTCGAAACTGAGCAAATCAAACCTCTGCTGGCTACCTATCTTGGTGGTCTGCCCAGCATCAACCGGGAAGAAACCTGGAAGGACATTGGTATAGAAAGGCCAGAAGGAGTCATTGAAAAGACGTTTTATAAAGGAAAAGAGCCCAAAAGTCAGGTACAGCTCAAATGGGGCGGAGAGTTTGATTACAAAGGAAAAAACCGCTACCAATTAAACTCAGCTTTACAAGTGCTGAGAATTATGCTCAGAGAATCCATGCGTGAAGACAAAGGAGGAGTTTACGGAGTAGGTGCCGGAGCTGGTGCTTCCCGAATTCCCAAGGAAGAATATAATATCGATATATCCTTTACCTGTTCTCCTGACAATGTAGATGAACTGATCGAAACTGCCCTGAATGATATTAAAAACTTACAGGAAGAAGGTCCTTCTGAAAAGAACATGCAAAAGATTAAAGAAACGCAGAGGAAAGAGCTGGAAACAGACCTGAAAGACAACCGGGTCTGGCTTAATAGTCTGATGCGTTCTTACCAGTATGAGACTGATCCAGAAGCAATTATGAATCAGGAAGAGCCCATTGATAAGCTTAAAGCAAAGCATATTCAAAAAGCTGCCCGCAAATATTTTGACATGGATAATTTTGCCAAATTTGTCCTGAAGCCTGAGACGGAAGAGAATAATTCCAAGACGCAATAAATATTTTTTTGTAGAGACGCGATTCATCGCGTCTCTACAAGGATTTTTATTACACCACC
>JAGQVA010000743.1 GCA_020438265.1 Bacteroidota bacterium | reverse complement strand
ACTGATACTTCAGAATAAAACTTTTCAGGATTTTTAAGTCATTTCTGTTAGTTGTATTTTTGATATAAACCAAAGGATCTTTTTCCCTGACGACGGCCCCATTCTCAACAAAAATATCTTCGATAATTCCCCCAATTTTATTCAGATGTTCAATCGGAGGATTTTGGCTGGTCATGATTCCGTTTGCTATTATTTTGTCCGGGTATTTAATGAATGCTGAAACTGCTAATATTACAGAAGTAACTATGACAATTACAGTAATTCCACTCCTCAGTAACCAACCTGGTGCCACTCCTATGAGATCGTCTATCTGAGTGGCTGGTGCATAACTGGTAGATCTATGATCAATATTGTCTGGCATATTTTTTAATTTCCTAATTCCAGTTGATTTTTAACAAGTGTATAATAGTTCCCATTCTTCTGTACAAGCTCCTGATGTGTTCCGATTTCTACTATTTTTCCATTTTCAAGTACCACTATCTGATCTGCATTTTTTACAGTACTCAGTCTGTGTGCGACAACTATCGCGGTTTTTCCTTTCAAAAATTCATCAAGATTTTGCATAATAATCCGTTCATTATTTGCATCCAGCGCATTCGTTGCCTCATCGAAAAAAAGGAATTCCGGATTTTTATATATGGCTCTTGCTATCAATAATCGCTGTTTTTGCCCCTGACTGACACCATTTCCTTTGGAGCCAATCATGGTCTGAAGCCCCAGGGGTAAAGATTCGATAAAGTCAAAAATATTGGCAGAGGTTGCAGCAGATATCACTTTCATATAATCTGTGTTTTCATCGCTCTCTGCAATATTATTTGCGATCGTATCTGAAAAGATATACCCGTCCTGCATGACAACCCCACACTGTTGTCTCCATACATTCTGATATATTTGATTCAGGGGCGTGTACTCTATCTTTATTTTGCCCTCGGTGGGCTGGTAGAATCCCAGGAGTAATTTGATCAATGTCGTTTTACCACTTCCGCTCGTCCCCACGATTGCTGTAGTTTTACCTTTAGGAATGATCAGATTGATATCCGTGAGCACTTCATCGGAAATAGGTGTGTATCGGAAATATAAGTTTTCAATGATTATATCTCCATCCGGGACGACGTTCAGTTTGTTTTCGTCAATGTTTTCTTCATTCTCACTCACATGAATTTCTGACAATCTTTCCAGACTAATAGAAGCATCCTGAGCCGTTCGGATAAACCCGACCAGTTGTTGCAGAGGCGCATTCATCTGGCCTATGATATATTGAATGGCCAGCATCGTACCAAGGGTTAATTGTCCATCCAAAACCGCCTTGGCGGCTATAAAAGTGATAATAATATCCTTTAGTTGATTAATGGACAATGCCCCGGCATCCTGATATTGGCTGATGGCCAGGGATTTCATCTGTGTCCTGAATAGTTTGGCCTGAATAACAGCCCATTTCCATCTTCTTTTCAGTTGGCTGCCCTGAAGTTTTATCTCTGGCATACCCTGAATAATTTCTATCAGGGAGTCCTGATTGTCAGAAAGCTGCTGAAAAGCTTTATAATCCACTTCCTTCCTTCTCTTCAAAAAGAGAAAGATCCAGAGTATATAAATGATAGCTGAAACCAGGAAAATGAGAAAGACAGGTATGGAAAAGATAGCAAGGACAACTCCAAACACAACAAGATTAACCGAAGACAATAATACTGAAAGGGTTGATTGAGTTAAAAAGTTTTCAATCCGCCGGTGATCTCCGATTCTTTGTAGCAGGTCTCCTGTATTTTTCGCATCAAAAAACCCCAGGGGAAGTTTCATGAGTTTGATCAGAAAGTCTGAAATCAGGCTTACATTGATGCGTACACTTATATGAAGCAGTATCCAGCTTTGAATAAATCTTACAATTGTCTGGCTGAGAAATAGCATCAGCTGAGCTGCGAGTACCAGATAAATAAAGTTAAGGTTTTGCGTATCAATACCTATATCTACCAGGCTTTGAGTAAGGAAAGGAAATATCAGTTGGAATACAATACCTAATAGCAGCCCCAGCACCAACTGTATCATTAGTTTCCTGTGTGGTGTTAGATATTGTAGCAAAAAACCAAAACCTTTGGCTTGGCCGGTATCCAGGTCATTTTGCCGAAATTCCGCCGTAGTCTCTAAAAGAAGAGCAATTCCTTTATTTCCATCACTACAAAAAGAGGCCGCAAATTCCTCATAACTTAGTTTAAATTTTCCTGCTCCTGGATCAGCGATCCATACATATTGATCATCGACCTTATATACAACCAGGAAATGATTTTGATTCCAATGCACGATGCAGGGCATGGGTGCAACGCGTAAAGATGGCGAATCAGCTTTATCCTTTACGGGTATTTTTACAGCCATCGTCCTGAATCCAATCAGTTCGGCTGCCTCACTAATTCCTCTTAAGCTTACCCCCGCCCTGTCAATGTAACATTTCTCCCTCAGGAATGGCAGCGAATAACTTTTTCCATAATGTTTCGCAATCATCCGGAGACAGGTAGGGCCGCAATCCATACTGTCGAGTTGTGTGTAAAAGGGAAAGCTTCTCATTCTTGAATTCTATTGGAATTAACCGGGTCTCTGAAGGATTTAATTCTCTGTTGAAGCGTTCCATTTGTCTGTCCCATCTCCTTTGGGACATTCTTTTCTGAGCCTATCATCTAAATCAAATATTGTACATTTCTCATCGAAAAAATATTTCCGGACCCATTTTAAGCCCTTTCGCTTTTATTTCAAAATGAAATTCAATTTAGTTACCCGAAGCAATGTAAGACGATTGATTTCTTTGTTTCAAAAGGTGGGTTAAATTATGTTTTCCGCTATAAGAACATCGTAAAATTTGCCAAAGAGTCAGCTTTTTTTCATTTTCATGCATGTGATATAATGTTTTTGATTAGCAAAATGAATATCGCCATTATCCTGTATGAGGAGAAAAAGAACCGGAAAGAGGCTGCTCCATTATTTATGCAGGCTTATCACATTTTTAAGGAGATAGGCTCACCTGATCAGCAGATGGCGCTGAATTATTTAGAGAGGATTAAAGGGGAGATTGGGGAGAAGCGGTTTTGGCGGATTGTGGGGCGGGGAGATTATTCAGAAATCTCCCCCCAATACTGATTCAACACATGAATCATGCGCACCATCCCTGCCTCATCGCCCAGATATAAATTCGCCTCCTTCTGATAGGCCTTAATCTTCTTTTTGACTTGTGGCAACAGCTTTCCCAAAGCACTGCCGGAAAGTCTGAGTTTGTGAATTTCGCCAGACTCCATTTGCAGGAAATAAGTCGTTCTTTCGATGAATTCATCATTCATCCGCATGTTGGCATAG
>JAGQVA010000742.1 GCA_020438265.1 Bacteroidota bacterium | reverse complement strand
GTCAACTTCGGCCTGACTGATTCCTTTGATTTCGAGAAGTTTCTGCTTGCGTGTCAGGTCTTTCTGGGCGATATCCAACTGCGCTTCCAGTTTTTTACGCTGGGCCAGCCACTGGCGGTCATCGAGTTTGACTAGTAACCGACCGCGAGAGGCGTATTCTCCCTCTTTAAAATAAATTCCCTTGACCAGCCCCGAAGTTTGTGCACTCAAAAGAGCCGATTCGGCTGCGAGTAGGGTGCCAGTCATTTCAATTTTATTTGCCACGGGGCGGGAATGGACCACAACGTAGTCAACCCGCATCGCCTGACTGGGGGCCGCACCATTTCCGATGGAAGCCTGATTGCCGGAACAACCGGCCAGGACCAGGCCGACCATAACAATCATCAGAAAGATGTTCATGATGTTTTTTGATACTATCATAGTCATAACAACTATTTGGGTAGATGTTTGTTTCTGAAACCGTGGAGTAAAATTAAGGCTCAATTCTGATGAAATTTTGTAGATGGTGCTGAGAGACAGGATTATTTGTTGAATTCAGAGCTACTGAAAGAGCGAATACTAAAGATACGACAATACAAAGAGAAACTTCTTCCCTAAGGGAAAACTCCGGGCCGAAAAAAATAGATATATTAATATAGGTCTTTCCTGGTTATTTTCTATTCCTTATCCTTTTTTTTCTTTAATTTGATTACTATTCATCTACTACTCTACTACCTATGATCTGGTACATTCTCCTGGGCATCATATCACTATATCCCATTACCCTTATTCTGATTTACCTGATCCAGGAGTGGTTCCTTTTTCATCCGGAAAAACTTCCCCTTTATTTCAAATTCAAATATCCTTATCCTTTTGAAGAGCTCACCTTCGACACCGAACCCGGAGCAATCATCAACGGGCTGATTTTCCGAGTGCCCAATTCCAAAGGAGTGGTTTATTATTTTCACGGAAATACACGCAGTATTAAAGGCTGGGCGAAATTTTCCAGAGACTTTACTGGAAAAGGGTACGACGTCATGATGATTGATTATCGGGGATTTGGAAAAAGCCGGGGAAAAAGAACCGAAAAAGGGCTGCATCACGATGCTCAATTTGGCTACGACTGGTTAAAAGAGCGTTATGGGGAAAATCATATCATTGTGTATGGCCGTTCGATGGGTTCGGGGTTTGCAGCCAGGGTCGCTTCTTATAATCATCCCCGTATGCTGATTCTGGATGCTCCCTATTACAGCCTTGTACATTTGGTGCAACGTTATCTTCCCTTTATTCCTGTCAAGAAGGTAACCCGTTTCAAAATCAGGACGGACAAATTTCTTGAATCGATCAATTGTCCGGTTTATATTTATCACGGCACGCGGGATTTTACGGTACCTTATTCCATGGGAAAACGGCTGGCGCGACTTTTAGAAGAAAAAGCTACGCTTATTACCATTCCCGGTGGCGGGCATAATAATCTTCGGGATTTCCCCAAGTATCATGAGTATATGTATTATATTCTGGATGCGATTCCTACAACGGAATTAGAGCCGGAGAAGGCATATTTGCCTGTGGCGGAGGAAGATGTTTTTGATCCGATTGGATCATTGGCGGGGCTGCATTTGGATGTTTTTTCGCGACCGGATGGGCGGTAGGGTTTGGGGGATCTTGAGATCTGGCTTTTGGGTCGGACTTTGGAAAGTCCGACTACGGGGCTTGCCCCGCAGCTACAGGCCCTGGGGCCTGTGTACCCAAGCTCGCATACGCGGCCCGGTAATCGGGCTTTCCAAAGCCCGACTCACATACTAACCATTATACTTCTCCAGAATCTTCAAACAAACCGAAAAGTTTTTCGGATAAGGCGCCAAAAACTGCATTTCTTCTTCCGTAACCGGATGCCGTAATGTCAGAGATTCAGCATGCAAAAGATATCCATGATTGACGGGTAATTCTTCCTTACGACCGCTGGGGTTGTAATTGCGCTTGAGTTCGGAAAGGAATATATCTTTTCCACCATAAAGGGAATCACCTATGATAGGGCATCGAATCGCTGCCAGATGTGCCCGAATCTGATGCATACGTCCCGTAATCGGCTGGCAGTTTACCAGAGTGTAATTGCGGAAGATTTCTTCGGTGTTGAAAATGGTAACCGATTTTTTTCCATTATCGCGATTGACAAAAACCTTTTTATTGGTAGAAACCACCAAAGGAAGATCAACTTCCTGGTTTTCAAATCGATGCACCCCGTGAACCAGGGTTTTATATACTTTCTTGATCTGACGACGCTGAAACTGTAGCGAAATTTCACGGTAATTTTCCGGACTTTTGGCCATGAGTAAAACGCCTGATGTATTTTTATCCAGCCTGTGACATAGCTGAAGATCAGGGTTGTATAACTTCGCCAGATGGTTGAGATTGCGATTGCTTTTGTCATCCAGACTGGCCATGTACAGTGGTTTGTCTACCACCAGAATATGGTCGTCTTCAAAAAGAATCAGATCCTGGAAGTGAACAAATTTTTGGGAGATCTTTGGATGAGCCATCATTTAAAATTTTACAAAGTGGATTATCAATTACGTTCTGCCTCTTTGTTTAGTTATATCCTTGTATTAATTATCAAAAATCCCGATCAGCCATTGATTTTTTTTGACCTCAGCTCTTGCTTTCTGGTAGTTGGGGTAATAAGTCTCAACCCATTTCCAGTATCTAGGACTATGATTCATTTCTCTCAAATGCATGAGTTCGTGAATAATGACATAATCAATCAGGGATTCATCCAGAAAGATGAGTAACCAGTTGAGGTTGATATTTCTGAGATTGCTGCAACTTCCCCATTTGCTGCGGTGATTTTTCACTCTGACGGTATTAAAATCAGAGTTTGTTTTTACAGCCAGTTCGTGAGTCCGGCGTTTGAGATAACTGGTTGCCAGAGCTTTGAGTGAATTAAAGAGAATCGACTGTTGGTGTTGGGGCGCTTCTTCACCGGGTTTGACACTGATAATGAGTGATTCGCCTTCCTTCTTGATCCATCGCTGTTTGCCTACCTGAAAGACCAGTTTGTGCGGACGTCCCATATAGGGCAGGACTCCCTGTTTGATATTTTCCCAGAATTGATCTTTTTGCCCGTAAAGGCCTTTGAGTTTTTGGTATTGCTGGACAATCCAGGTTTCATTTTGCTCGATAAACTGCTTCACCTGATGGTCGTACTTTCCGGTGGGTGTACGAATAATCAAAACCGATTCCGAAGGATGAAATTTCATGTTCATCTTCCGGCCCGATGTCTTTTCAACCCTGCAAGGGATCTGCTCATTTTTCAGGGACAATAACATAAGGTGATAATAATGGGGAAGAATTTGGTGA
>JAGQVA010000741.1 GCA_020438265.1 Bacteroidota bacterium | reverse complement strand
TATTACCTTAAAGAATGGCAGTCTCGACGAACCAGTCATGGTGGAAGTTGCCCGTCAAATTGCTCAGCTGCATCCACAGTACAGGATTGTTATCGTTTCTTCGGGAGCGGTAGGCACGGGCCGAAGATTTCTTCCCGGATTTAGTGGTTCCATCACAGACCGGAAAGCCGCAGCTGCAATTGGTAACCCCATTCTGATCAATAAGTACGGGCAGTTTCTGGCACCTTATGGAATATCTATCGCACAAAGCTTGTGTGAAAGACAGCATTTTTCCAATCGCAATCAGTTTTTACAATTGAGAGATACGTTTGAAACGCTCTGGGATAATGAGATCATTCCGATTGCCAATGAAAATGATGTGGTGAGTAATCTGGAATTGAAATTTTCGGATAATGACGAACTGGCAACTTTATTGGCGGTTGGATTTGGGGCAGAATTACTACTTTTAGGAACTTCTGTACCGGGAGTGCTGGATCGGGAAGGAAAAGTTGTACCCGAAATTTCTCACATTGACGGTACAATTTTAGGGCTCGCCGACCGCTCAAAATCTTCCAGTGGTCTGGGGGGAATGATTTCCAAATTGACCTTTGCCAGACTGGCTACCCAGATGGGAATTAAGGTTGTGATTTTTGGACTGAAGTCTTCAGATAATATATTAAAAGCAGTCAGGGAAGAAACGGGTACGATTTGTTTGCCCCAAGAATCCAATTTGTCAACCCGGAATAAATGGCTGGCCAGTAGTAGCCTGGTGTCGGGTAGGGTAGTGGTAGATGAGGGAGCATATAAAGCTCTGTTGAAAAGAAAAAGCCTGCTGGCTGTAGGGGTGATTGATATCCCGGGGGATTTTTCGAGTGGGGAAGTCATCGAAATTACTTATGAAAATGAAGCCCCTTTTGCAGTTGCCAGAGCAAGAATTTCATCTGAAGAATTAAAGAAAAAACGCAACACCCACAACCTGGAAGTTGCACATGCGGATGATATTGTTTTAATCAATTAGCTTATTAAGGATAAGCTAATTGATTAAAAATTAGATTTTAATGTTATTTCCACTTTTTTTAGGGAAAAAATGGTGCATTAATAAATTGGATCGCCGTAGGCTTTAGAAATGTTTTGTCCCCCTGAGCTTGTCGAAGGGCCTAAGTAGACGTGGGTGTTTTTTGTCAACCATACCCTTCTAAATAGACCCTTCGACAAGCTCAGGGTGACAATCCCTTTCACCTGCCTTCGGCAAATCTTTTTTTGCCTAACGTTGCAGTAATTATGAATTCAATTATTCCTCAAATAAAAAAAGTATACGATTCTGCCATTTCCGTGAGCAGAACCAGCGATAGCCAAAAGCACGACCTCCTTCTTCATCTGGCCGATTTGCTGATCGCAAATACCGATGAAATCATGGCGGAGAACCAGAAAGACCTGAATCGGATGGAGGATACAAATCCGAAAAAAGACCGTCTTTTGCTAACCCGTGAAAGGATTCTGAATCTTGCTGAAGGTCTGAAAGCTGTCGCGAATCTTCCTGACCCCACAGGTATTGTCTTATCAGAAAGGGTTCTTGACAATGGCTTATCCGTTCAGAAAATGACAGCACCTATGGGAGTTGTCGGAGTGATCTACGAATCGCGACCCAATGTGACCATTGATGTAGCGGCACTTTGCCTTCGTTCGGGAAATGCGGTTATTCTTCGTGGTGGTTCAGATGCAGAGGCTTCCAATCAGATTCTGGTCAAACTGATTCATCAGGCGATGCAGGAATTTGGCATTCATACTGATGCGCTACTGCTCATGCCCACAGATCGGAAATTTGTAGGCGAACTCCTTACCGCTGATCAATACGTCGATATTCTCATTCCAAGAGGCTCACAAGCCTTGATTGACTTTGTCAGAACGAATGCAACTGTTCCGACCATTGAAACGGGAGCAGGTGTTTGCCACACTTATGTAACGCAATCCGCAGATTTGGAAAAAGCCCGTGATATCGTGATTAACGCGAAAACTTCCCGTCCTTCGGTTTGTAATGCTCTGGATACCATTTTGGTTGACCGGGAAGTCGCTGCCCGCTTTTTGCCGATGATTCTGAAAGGGATGCAGGAATTTGATGTGGAGATTTTCGCAGATGAAACTGCTTATGAAATAATTGGCGCGAAGAGTTACCCCTATTTGCAATTGGCGAATGAGTCAGACTTTGGGAGAGAGTTTTTGTCTTTTAAATGTTCGGTCAAAGTAGTTGAAAATTATTCTGAGGCAGTTAATCATATCCGGACGTATTCCTCCCGTCATTCAGAAGCGATTATTTCCGAGGATTCTGAATTATGCGAAACATTCCTCACCGAGATAGATGCCGCTGCTGTTTTTGCCAATGCTTCTACAAGGTTTACCGACGGTGGTGTATTTGGCCTGGGAGCTGAGATTGGTATTTCTACTCAAAAGTTGCATGCTCGTGGTCCTTTTGCTTTGGAGAAACTGGTTACAGAGAAGTGGGTTGTAAGGGGGAATGGACAGATTCGGTAAATTTCAAAAAATTATACTAACTTTTGACCCAAATTCAACAAATCATCTATGGCAGGAAGTGCAAAAGGCCCGATTTACGCTGCAATTGCAGCCAATGTAGCAATCGCAATTTCCAAATTTATCGCTGCTACTTTTAGCGGCAGTTCTGCAATGTTGTCCGAAGGGATTCACTCATTAGTCGATACAGGCAATGGCTTTCTCCTTCTGTTTGGCATTCGTCAAAGTAAAAAGAAACCCGATGCCAATCATCCCTTAGGTTATGGCCAGGAGGTATATTTCTGGACTTTGGTAGTCGCGATTCTCATATTCGCAATTGGTGGAGGAATGTCCCTTTATGAGGGAATTATGCGGGTTCAGCATCCGGAGCCAGTGGGCGATCCTACGATGAGCTATATCGTTTTGGTTTTGGCGATGATCTTCGAAGGTGCTGCTTTGGTTTTTGCGATCCGAAGTTTTAATAAAACCCGCAGACCGGGAAAAAGCTTCTGGACAGAAATCCGCACCAGTAAAGATCCTACATCGTTTGCAGTAGTTTTTGAAGATACAGCTGCATTAATCGGGCTGGTGATTGCTCTGATTGGTGTATTTTTAAGTCAAACTTTTAATAATCCCCTGTTCGATAGTGCGGCTTCTCTTTTGATTGGCGTATTGCTTTCTATTGTATCCGTTTTACTGGCTTATGAGAGTAAGGACTTATTGATTGGAGAAAGTGCCTTTCCCGAAGTCAGAGAGAGTATTCGCAAAATTGTAGAGGCTGACGATGCCGTTTCTTTAATGAATCCGCCTGTTACCATGCACTTAGGCCCTCAGGATATCCTGGTAGCGCTTGA
>JAGQVA010000740.1 GCA_020438265.1 Bacteroidota bacterium | reverse complement strand
GGTTCATTATGGAGACTATGTGGTGGAAAATAATTTTGAAGAAGGTTTCAATATACCCTGGGGGGCTGACCTCAACGGTATCTCAGATATGCAAGGCGGAATGCGGGTGGTTCGTATGCCTGAAGGGACTCTCAATCAGGTGACAGGTGCTGCCGGCAATGATGTGTTTCGGGGAGACCGATTGCCTGAGGAGCTTCGGGGCGAATATTTCTATGGGGAACCCGTGGCGCGGATTGTTCGCCAGGTCCATCCAGAAGCCAAAGAGGGACTAACCTTGCTCCACAATGTGTATCAGGCCGAGCAATCCGAATTTCTTCGCTCAACAGACCCACTCTTCCGCCCGGTAGATATGACCACAGGACCAGATGGCACCCTCTATATCACAGACATGTATCACGGCATCATTCAGGAAGGCGAATGGGCCGGAGAAGGTTCTTATCTTCGGGTGAAAATTCAGCAATACCAGCTCGATAAAGTCGTAGGCCTTGGGCGAATCTGGCGTCTGACACATCAGGACTTTGAGAGGGACAAGAACCAACCTCGCATGTATGAAGAGTCCTCAAAAGAGCTATTAACACACCTCAGTCATCCCAACGGCTGGTGGCGAGATATGGCACAGCAGGTGTTGGTGCAGCGCAGAGATCAGTCAGTAGCTCCTGAACTGGAAACCATCGTTCGCACCAGCGATCATTTACTGGCGCGGTTTCATGCCCTTTGGGTGTTGGAGGGAATTGGTTCGTTGCAGCCTTCGCTTATCCGCGAGTTATTCCGCGATCCCAATCCCCGCATGCGCAAAATGGCGATGTGGGCGGGTGAAAGTCTCTACAAAGAAGGGGAAACTTCTCTGGCAGCTGATTATCTGAAAATGATGAAAGATGCTGATGAAGAAGTTCGCATGAGGGCTTTGATGACAGGTCGTTTGCTAAAGATTTCCGGTACAGAAGCTATCGCCAAACGCGAATTGGCTTCCTCTCAACATGCGGGTTTGCAATTGGTATCCAAACAAGTGATTGATCCACCACAAATCAGCTCCTTCTTCGGGCGCAGCAATCCCAATTTCAATGAACAGGAGCAGGCCCTCGTCAATGCTGGAGCGGAGATATTCAGTTCGCTCTGTGCGACTTGTCATGGATCGCTTGGTGCAGGAACGCCTGTAGGCAAAGGAGAACTTATGGCGCCATCCTTTATTAATTCGACCCGAGTACAGGCCCACCCTGAATACTTCATCAAAACCCTCCTGCACGGCATGACAGGCGATATAGAAGGACAGTCCTATACAGGTATCATCATGGCACCGATGGGAGACCAATCTGATGAATGGGTCGCTTCAGTGGCTTCCTTTGTTCGCGCCAATTTTGAGAATGAAGCTTCCGTCATCCAGCCTGAGGAAGTTGCGCGAGTCCGCCAGGAAACAGCAGATCGCAGCAAACCTTACACTTATGAAGAACTGATAACTTCCATCCCAAAGCCGCTTGAACCAGCAGATAACTGGAAACTCACTGCCAGCCATAGCGAAAGCATCCGCAAAGGCAGCAAAGCTTCCCCCCATGCCGCACTGACTTATGAAGGCTGGACGACAGGTATCACTCAGGAGACGGGGATGTGGTTTCAGATTGAGTTACCAGAAGTTCGCCGCGTTACAGAGTTGACCTTTGTTTCACCACCTGTTAGTCGCGGCTGGGGAAAAGGTGCCAAACCTCCGTTACCGACCTATCCATACAGCTATGTGCTCTCTGTTTCTACGGATGGCAGCGCCTGGACTGATATCATTCCCGATGGAAAAAGTACAGATAATCCCACTAGGATTCGTTTTGCTCCTACTGAGTTGAAGTTTTTGCGGATTACTTTGACGGAGTCTAAGGAAGATATTGAGGGCGAGTTTTTTGGGAGAGCGCGGGTGTTCAGGATTCCGTGGGTAATGCGGGAGATGGTGGTTTGGGGGTGGTGATGGAATGATACTTATTGAACCTTCAAAGGGGAAAGATTTATTCTGGTTTATAGACCAATTGGTTCCCGTAAACAAGGTTAATATGCAGGCAATAAACGAAATTTGGAGTCTGTGTAGTTAAAGGTTTGCGGCAAGCAAGAAAAAGACAATAACATCACGAATGAAATTATTGGAAGAGTACATAAGATTGAAAGTGAATATTTCAGATGATATCCTAACAGATGTAATAAGCCACTTTGAAATTAAAAACTTAAAGAAGAATAGGTTTTTATTGCAAAGTGGCCAGTTCATGAGTTATTATTATTTCATCAAATCCGGGGGAGTCAGAGTTTATTTGAATCATAACGAAAAAGAAGTAACGGCATGGTTTGCCTTTGAAAAAAACTTTATAGTTGATATTGCAAGTGTAAACTTGAAAATACCCTCTTCATATAATATTCAGGCAGTTGAAGAAACGGAATTATTAGCCATAAGCAGGAATAACATGGATAAGCTTTTTTCTAAATATAATGAGTGGCAGGAATTTGGTAGAAAACTCTGGGAAAATGCATTTCTTGAAGTAGTGGATATGATGATTATGCACCAGACTTTATCTGCTGAAGAGAGATATTTAGAATTAATGAAAAGATCAGAAATCATTCACAGGATTCCTTTGAAACAGCTATCAACTTTCCTGGGTATTACTCCTACTTCTTTGAGCAGGATAAGAAATAAGATAACCCAATGATTTCTTGCCAAATGGCAATTTTTCGAAGACACTTGAACAATAACTTTGTAACATTAATAATCAATAACCCATGTTGACCTTCTTACAGTTGTAAGAGACAATTCGGCTATAATGTTGCAAAGAATGGAAAAACAATCATATCAACTCAAAAAAGAAATGCAGAATAAAGCCTTAGTAATTATTGATATCCAAAACGATATAACAAAGAATTACAAGGAGATTATTGACAATATCAATAGTGCTGTAGATTGGGCCTTTGAGAACGATGTTCATGTTGTTTATATCCGGCATGAATACTTATCTGAAAAAATCAAAAAGTTTAAACCAAATACTTATGGTTCTGAATTAGCTCTTGATTTAAAAATGGTTTCAAATAATATTTTCACAAAAACCCAAGGAAGTGCCCTTAGTAGTGAAGCATTTGTAAATTTTGTAGAAAGTAATCAAGTGAAGGAGTTTTTTCTTGTAGGTGCAGATGCAATTGCCTGTGTTAAAACAACAAATAATGGAATGCTCAAATCAGGATACAAAGTGAATGTTTTGTCTGATTGTATTACCAGTTATGACAAAAGGAAGGTTGACGAGATGCTAAATTATTACAAGAAAAAAGGAAGTGAAATAATTACGCTAAATGAATTACCCCATTGAGAATACAATTAAAAAAG
>JAGQVA010000739.1 GCA_020438265.1 Bacteroidota bacterium | reverse complement strand
AGGAAAAATGCTGATTCGTCAGGAATATCGAAAGGGAACCCGATTTACGCAGATTGAAAACGAAACCGGAGAAATTATACCTGAATACGAGGAAATGGTTGAAGGGCATCGACTGGAACTCACTGAGAAAGAAAAAGTGATGAAAATGGCAATCAAAAGTCTGGGAGATACATGCAGGGATATTCTCACATTGTATTATTACCACCGGTTTACAACTGAGTCAGTCATGAACCGATTAGGATATAAAAGTACAGATGTAGTGAAAAGCCAGAAAGTGCGCTGTATGAAGTCCTTAAAAAAGATTATTGAGACAAATTTTGATAAAGATTTGAGATGAACCCGTTAAGCGAATCTTCCCTGGAATTAATCGAAAAATACCTTCTTGGTCAGTTGACAAAAGAAGAGCAGACAATTTTTGACCAGGAAGCAAAAAATCCCCGATTCCAGCAGGCCATTCAGGATCAGCAGGCATTGATGAATGCTTTCAAGGCACACGGCCGGGAAGAAATCATCAAAGAAATGAATCAATGGGACAAGGGAAGTCTGGCCCAAAACGCATGGATAAAAACTCCCCGAACCTGGTTATATATGACTGTGTCTTTAGCTGCTGTCATTTCCCTTATTTGGTTATTCTATTTACCTAATAAAACCACTCCAGCAAGTCCTGAAGCGCTTTTTGCGGATCATTTCTCCCCCTTTCCCAATATTATCAGTCCTACGGTTCGGGATGGAAATTCATTGTTCCAGAATAAAGATGTCGCATTTGGGTATTACGATGAAAAAAAATACGCCGAAGCCTACCGCGCATTCACTGCCATGCCGGATTCGCTCAGAGATTCAAGAATTGAATTTTATCGGGGAATTGCTGCTCTGGGCTCCAACCAGACTGATACCGCGCTGATTTTATTCAGACAAATCAATCAGCAGCCCGAAAGCAGATTTTATAAAGAAGCTGCCTGGTATGCAGCGCTCGCTCATGTAAAAAAAAGAGAATCTCAGCAGGCGATCGAATATTTAACCTGGATTTCCGAAAATTTGCCTCATCCTTTTGAGAAAGAAAGCCGCGAATTGTTGAAGCAGTTACAGAATTGATTACTTGGCTTTAGAAAAATTAAAGCGTATCATTGGTTTTATCTACCCATTAACCTAATGATAGCTTTATGAAAAATGTAACTACCACCTACGTCAAACGACTATTCTGGATTGCTTTGCTGCCTTATCTGATCGGAGGAGGAATTTTCCTTACCAGTGCATCTGATCGGCTTTTTGAAAAACCATCAACCCCAGGTACAGAGAGCTCTACCGTTAACGATATGGATATCCAGGGGAATGATCCTTTTATTGGGGAAATATCGATGTTTGCCGGAAATTTTGCGCCCCGGGGATGGGCATTTTGTAATGGAGATCTATTACCCATTAGTCAAAACCAGGCGCTGTTCTCTATTATAGGTACAACTTATGGAGGCGATGGAAGAACAACCTTTGCCTTGCCTGATCTTCGGGGAAGAGTGCCGGTACATCATGGAGGAAGCCGTGGCCCAGGGCTTACCGAACGGAAGCTGGGAGCAAAATTTGGTTCTGAAACCCTCTATTTCCAAACCAAAGGAAGTGCCGTGAGAATTCAGGAAACCACTTCTACAGCTGAGCGTGTGCCTGGCGTTATGCAGCCTTCTCTGGGAATCAATTATATCATTGCTCTGCAGGGGGTTTATCCGTCGCGGAATTAATTTTGTTTCAGACCTTCCAGGTTTCAAAAACCTGGAAGGTCTGAAATAATCTCCTACCCCAACAAATCCATCACCGCCTTCCCTCCCCCATCAGGAGTCGTATACACCGGTCTTCCCTCCACGACATAATGCGTTTCAGGAGGAATTCCCAAAGCGTGGTAAATGGTCTGATGAACCTGATCAATCACCACGGGTTCGGTAATCGCTTTGCAGGGCCTTTCATCGGCCGTTTTTCCATAAACGAGGCCTTTTTTGATTCCTCCCCCCCACATCAGGATCGGACAACCATCAGTAAAATGGCGATGCATGCCATAGTTTTTGAGATCATCAATTTTATCCGGAACAAATACCTGATCTTTTACCTTATTATCAGGGCGGCCTTCCAAAAGTGCATCCCGGCTAAACTCACTGGCCAGAATCACAAGCGTCCGATCCAAATGTCCAGACTCATCGAGGTCTTTAATCAATTGCGCAACCGGACGGTCAATTTGTTTTTTCATATCCACCAATCGTGTATGGCCATTCTCATGTGTATCCCATCCCAAAAATGGTTCATATTCCGTTGTCACGCTGATAAAACGAGCGCCTTTCTGAATCAGCCTTTTTGCCATTAGACATCCCAGACCAAACCTTCCTGTATTATAAATATCATAGGACTCTTTCGGTTCCAGGCTGAGATCAAAAGCCTGAGCCTCGGGAGATTTAAGTAACCGGTAAGCTTGCTCCATTGACCGGATCAGAGATTCTTTCTGATAGTCACTCCCCTCCTGCATAGCCCCTTTTTCAACCAGTTCCCTGTAAAACTTATGCCTGCGGGCAAAACGCTGAAGGTCCATGCCTTGTGGGGGGCGCACACTTTCCAGACCAGTGGAAGGATCTGGAATCGAAAAAGGACCAAACTCACTCCCCAGAAATCCCGCTGAATGAAAAGCCTTTAATTCTTCTCCTTCTCCCACAGTAAACCGCTGCCCAATATCAATAAACGCGGGAATGGCAGGATTTACGGGGCCCAGTTCTTTGGCAATCCAGGAACCTATATGCGGAGGTTGAATAGGCTGAGGAGGTTCATAACAGGTATGCCAGTGGTATTGATGACGGGTATGAAGAATATGTCCCAAATCCGCAGCCCGATAGGAACGAATAATAGTTCCGCGATCCATCACCTGACCAATGGCTTCCAATCCTTCGGAAAAAGAAAGACCATCCACAATCGTCGGAACAGAAGGAAATGTGCTCAGAATCCTTTTGCTTTCCATTCCCTTCGAAAAGGGAGCATAAGCTTTGGGATCGAAGGTTTCGGTATGGGCCATTCCTCCGGCCATCCACAGCAAAATGACAGAATCTGCTGTCGCATTAACCCGCGAACCGGGGGCGCAAGAAGATAAAAAGCTTACTCCTGGTATCGAGGCAGCCATTGCTGTCATCGAAGCAGCTTTCATTTTTTGGAGAAATTCGCGTCGGGTTTGGGCTTCGTTCATACTAGATGATATATTTCATTGTATAGTAGGTAGAATTTTATTAAAATCAATTTTCAAAATCTGCACTTTTAATCAAAAGTCCTAATATGGCCCTCAAAAGAAGATCATTTTTAAAACGAACCGCGCTGGCTGCAG
>JAGQVA010000072.1 GCA_020438265.1 Bacteroidota bacterium | reverse complement strand
ATATCTACGAACAGCCGGGTAATTATCTGGTGAAAATGAAAGCCATTGGTCCTGGAGGATGTGAAGATCTGGTTGCCAGCACAACGATCAAAGTATCGAATACAGTAGTGGCAGATTACACTTCCGAGCCAGCGTTAGCTCAGGAACTGGCGCTGCCCAATGCAACGGTATCGTTCAGAGATTCCTCGCTCAATGCGTATGGCTGGTTCTGGGATTTTGGAGATGGAGAAATCTCGAAAGTGCAGAATCCTACTCACACCTTCTCTGAGCCGGGAGAATATATGGTCAGTCTGACAGCCACCGATGAGAATGGTTGTGTGGACAGGATTGAATACGGACCATACATCGTGGTGATTCCAGATGTATTGATTCCCAACGTATTTACCCCTAATGGAGACGGCATCAATGATGTCTTCCAGGTGAAATACAATGGAAATGAAGCATTTTACATCAAAATCTTCGACCGATGGGGTAGAACTTTCTTTGAGGCAAATGCTGCGGATATGCCGTGGAATGGAACCTTTGGAGATGGAAATGCACAGGAAGGAGTGTATTACTATTCTGTACAGATTGGAGAGAATACCTTCCAGGGAAATATTACCCTGATGCGATAGGAAGATTATAATTGATATAAAAAAGCGGGAAGTGATCATTTAATCACTTCCCGCTTTTGCTTTAAAATAGAAAAAGGGTAGCGATTAAGCTACCCTTTATAAAAAGAACCACACTTTTCCAGCCCCACATTCCGATTACGCAGCCACTTGCTCTAATCCATTAAATTCCTGGGTCCCTTTCAATTCCTGAACCTGACTCATTTTCAGGTTAGGATTCAGAGATTGAGATAATATTTTTGAAATTGTACTTAAAGATGTGTGGTCATTCAGCCAGGCATTTTCCAGATTTTTTGGTAAAATGAAAGGCATTTGTAAGCCAAAGCGATTCAGAGATTCATTCGCAGGAGTTGTTACCATGGCAAATGAATGCAGGATACTTCCATCTCTTTTTTTCCATGTGTCATAAATACCGGCAAAGCAGAAGGTTGTATTGTCAGGCTGGGATAATTTATACGTTTGTTTGTTGATAACATTACCACTTTCTACATAGAAGCCATCGGCAGGAATCAGGCATCTTTTTCGTCTTACGGGTACCCGATAGGCAACATGATCAAATAAATGTTCTGCTGCAGCAAAAAGACGCTGATTTTGCTTCCCATCATCTTTAGACCATCCGGGTACCATTCCCCAACGAAAGAATTTGAGTCTGATTTGACCATATTCATGAACGAGGATAGGAGAATACTGAGCCGGATTAAACTTCCCTCCTTCCAGAAGTCTGAGACTAGGTAATTGATTACCTAAAGTATTTACCGGATTGTAATGAGAGTTGAAAGTGTAAGTTGCTAACATAATTGGGTATCCTTTTTTGATTGATATTCAAATTTACTAATAAAATTGGCAAATGCAAATTATGGTAGCAAAATTTTAGCTATTTTTTTTAGTATGTGGATGAATTATTGTAAACTTTACACTCAATTAATATAAAGATCTTTAGATTTGCGCCTGAGTCTTATAATATATGTTAAACCAAACTATCATTCATTTCATGAGACAAATTTTTATTCTTACACTCACAGGATTGTTTTTAACTTTATTTGGAAGCAATCTGATGGCGCAGGGTACTATAACAGGAAATATTCAGGATAATGATTCTGGAGAGCCTGTAGTTGGTGCCCGGGTTATTCTTGCAGGGACCGCTCGCGGTGCTCTGACTGATCAAAACGGAAAATTTTCGTTTAAGGCAGAAGCCGGTTCTTATACTGTGCAGATGACTTACATTGGTTATATTACTGAAGAGCAGGAAATCACTGTAACAGCTGGACAAACTACTGACCTGGGAACTATTTCCATGCAGGCAGAAGCAGTAGGATTGGACGAAGTTACCATTCTTGCTTCTTTGGCAACTGACCGTAAAACTCCGGTTGCTGTTTCTACGATTTCCGGAGAAACCGTTTCCAGATTGACTGGTAACCAGGAATTCCCCGAAATTATGAGATCTACGCCTTCTATCTATGTAACCAAAGAAGGAGGTGGATTTGGTGATTCTCGTATCAACGTTCGTGGTTTTGACCAGCGCAATACTGCGGTAATGATCAACGGTATTCCCGTAAACGACATGGAAAATGGTTGGGTATACTGGTCCAACTGGGCTGGTCTTTCTGATGTAACCAGTACTATTCAGATTCAGCGTGGTTTGGGTGCTTCTAAGCTGGCTGTACCATCTATCGGTGGTTCGGTTAACATTGTAACCAATCCTGCCGGAGTCAAAAAAGGCGGAGCTGCCAGCTTTTCTGTTGGTAATGACGGTTATCAAAAGTATGGTGCTTATGTTTCTACAGGACTTTCTGAAAGTGGATTTGCTGCAACAGCTCAGTTTACTCACACACGTGGAGATGGATATGTAGACGGAACTCAGTTTAGAGCTTTCTCTTATTTCCTTTCTCTTTCTCAGAGCTTTGGAGATAAGCATACACTGGCTTTGACTGCTTTAGGAGCGCCTCAGGTTCACAATCAGCGTGTGTACAACGCCTTTTCAAATGTATATCTCCAGACTTTCCAGGATGAAGGCATTCGCTTTAATACTGATTGGGGAACGTTGAATGGAGAAGAGTTTTCATGGAGAAAAAACTTTTACCACAAACCCAAAATCTTCCTGAACCACTACTGGGATATTTCTGACAAAACAAGCCTGAAATCTTCGGCTTACCTTTCATTTGGTAATGGTGGTGGTACTGGTCCTCGTGGTCGTATCGTCAACCCTTCCATTTTTGACTCTTACAGCGGTAAAGGAACAGGGCTTCATGATGCTAATGGACAGGTTCGCTGGGATGATATGGTATCTTATCATCAGGGTACTGTAGTTCCTGGATTTGGTGATGTAAATACTCATCCGGATACAACTGCTAATGGCGGTGCTTTCAGGGATGGTTTCATTCGTCGTGCTTCAATGAACTATCACACCTGGTATGGAATACTCTCTACCCTGGATCATCAGCTTAGTGATGACCTCAATCTGGTTTTCGGAGTTGATGCCCGTTATTATTTGGGAGAACACTTCCGTCGTGTAGAAAATCTGCTGGGTAATACTGCTTATCTTTCTACTGCCAACTCAAATAATCCGACCAATTATATTACTGAAGAGTCTCCAGCCAATTTTGGTAACTTCCGTGATAATAGCTACAAAACCAGCAATAACGTCCTGAACTACTGGAATGATGGTATTGTAACATGGTTAGGTCTTTATGGACAGCTTGAATACTCAACTGATCGTTTGACTGCCTTCGCTTCTTTATCTGGTTCAAACCAGGGGTTCCAGCGTGTAGATTATTTCGTCTATTCTCCTGATGATACTCCGGAAAATGATATCGATAATGATGGTGAATATCAGAAAAGCCCATTTGTAAACAAATTGGGAGGAACTGTTAAAGCCGGACTTAACCTCAACCTGGACGAGTCTAGTAATATCTTCTTTAATGGTGGATACTTCTCTCGTCAGCCTCTTTTTGACAACGTATTCATCAACTTCCGTAACCAGATCAATGATAATCTGAAAAACCAGACAGTTATGGCTTTTGAGGCCGGATACGGATACCGTACTTCCAACTTCAAAGGAAACATCAACCTGTACCATACACTGTGGGGTAATCGCCAGTTTGACCAGAGTCTTCAGGTTATGGTTGATACTAATATTGTAGATGCTTTGGCAGTATTTGATAATATTTCTCAGCTGCACCAGGGAGTTGAATTGGAACTGCAATACAGCCCAATTTCTCAACTTACTCTGAGCGGTATGTTCTCTTTAGGTAACTGGAGATATACTAATAACTTTGATGCAACAATCACTGATACTGATAATAATAATCCTCTGGGTACTTCTACCATTTATGCAGAAGGACTGAAAGTAGGTGATGCTGCTCAAACTACTGCAAACATCCGCGCTAGTGTGAATATCGTAAAAGGGGTTTCTGTATACCTGCAGTATTATTATGCTGATAACCTCTATGCACCATTTAATGTAACTGAAAGCCAATTCTTCAGCCCAGGTGCTCAGGTAGTAAAACTGCCTGCTTATGGATTAGCTGATGCTGGTGCTTACGTTACTATTCCTTTAGGTGATGTAAATCTTGAGTGGAGCATTAATGTAAACAATATCTTTAACTCAGAGTATATTGCCGAACTTGAAACAAACAATCTAAGTGATCTGCCTTCTAATAAGGTTTCTGATTTTAATGCAGACCAAATGGCGATCTTCCTGGGTCAAAACTTCGGTTTCTATGGATTCGGAACTACCTGGAACACTTCTCTGAAGATTCGTTTCTAAGGATAGTTTGAATAAATTATAAAAAAGGAGCGTCATGATTGGCGCTCCTTTTTTTATTTATATAATGAAGATTACTTTTTCCGTTCCAGAATTTGCTCCATCACCACCGCTGCATGTTCAATTGAATTTTCAATAAACCATTTATTGGTATTCATTCCCCCACAAACTGTACCTGCCAGATACATATTGGGCATATTGGTTTCAAAAGTGTTTTCATCCCGATAAGGCGTCCGTAGCGCGTCTTCAGACAATCTTATCCCGATATGTTGTAACCAGTCAAAATCTGAATGATAACCTGTCATAGCGAAAACAAAGTCGTTTTCAAGAGTAACAGGACCATCGGGCGTAATAATGTCTACTTCATTTTCTCTGATTTCTTCAATTTGACTGTTGAAAAAGGCTTTTATTGATCCCTCGGCAATCCTGTTGATAATGTCAGGACGTACCCAGTATTTTACCTTTGGATAGATTTCTGCCTCACGGATCACCATCGTAACTTCCGCCCCTTTGCGCCAGGTTTCCAAAGCCACGTCCACCCCTGAGTTAGCGGCTCCTATGACGATCACTTTATGATCCTGATAAGGATGAGGATCGTCAAAATAATGCTTGACCTTGGGCAGTTTTTCACCCGGAACATTAAGGTAATTGGGATTGTCGTAAAAACCCGTGGCAATGATGACTGATCTGGAATGGTATTCTCCTTTTGACGTCACGGTTTTATATCCTTGCTCATCAGGAGTAATATTCAACACCTTTTCATAAGTATGAATCTGAAGATCCCATTTGGTTTTTACTCTGCGGTAGTATTCAAGCGCTTCCCGACGTGTGGGCTTATCCCGGTCTGAAACAAAAGGAACATCTCCAATTTCGATTTTTTCGGAAGTAGAGAAAAAGGTCATGTTAACCGGGTAGTGATAAATGGAGTTTACCAGACACCCTTTTTCTATAATCAGATAGGTTAATCCTCTCTTACTGGCTTCTATACCGCAGGCGAGTCCTATTGGCCCGGCACCTACAATCAATACATCTGACATATTATTTTTTTTATGTTTGACTTTAGACCTTGCAGGCTTTTTAAGAGAGTAAATAGTTCATTAACTGCTCCAGAGGAGTCCTTGGCGCGAAATGTCATCCTGAGCTACGCGAAGGATCTAGGCATCCCGAACACAGTGAGGGAGCTCCTTCGCTTTGCTCAGGATACTTAGATCCTTCACGAAGTTCAGGATGACATGTTAACACTAAGGGCTCTTCCAGAGTAAATGTTATGAAAAAGCTATTTAATACCCTGCAAAACCTACTAGGTCTGAATAACAATATGATTACCATCAATAATACTCACCACAAATTTCGGCAATTTATTTGAAGGAGGAAACCGGGTTTATTTCGGCAAAGTAAAACAAAACGTACTTCCTTCCCCAGGCTTTGATTCTACCCATATCTTTCCATTGTGTCTTTCCACGATTTTTTTGCAGATCGTCAGGCCTATTCCTGTGCCTTTTTTGGTTTTTTCAACGGGAAGACGATAAAAGATATGGAAAATTCTTTCGTGAAATTCCGGGGTAATACCTACACCATTATCTTTGATACAAATGGTTACTTTTCTGGGACTGATTTTGTGATTAATCTCGATTTTTGGGGGAATAGACTCTTTGTGATATTTCAGCGCATTTTCCAGAAGATTTTGGAATAATTGTACCATCTGGTTTTTATCTGCGGTAATGGTAGGAAGTTGTTGGGAATGAATGGTCGCCTCGCTTTCCTCTATGGCAAACTTCAAGGTTGCCATGGTGGCACTGACGACTTCGTTGAGATCTACTTTTGTAAGACTGGATTGATGCGTATTAATCCGCGAATAAGTCAAAAGCCCGTTGATCAGATCAGTCATTCGTTTGGAGCCCTCAATGGCATATTTCAGGTATTCTTCGATTTCAGGATCCTCCGGATAGTTTTTCTTCAAATGAAGTTGAATTAGCCCCAGAAAACCACTGATCATTCGTAAAGGCTCTTTCAGGTCGTGTGAGGTGGTGTAGGCAAATTGCTTTAGCTCTTCATTTTTCTTCTGAAGTGCTTCGGTCCTTTCGGATACAGTTTGTTCAAGAGATTCTTTCTGTGTCTGAATGACCTGGCTTTTTTCTTCAGTAATAAGGACCAGTTCTCTGGAAAGATTCAGAATCAAATTGGAGATGACGCCACTGGTAATCAGGATGACGATACCTGTCAGAAATGTTCTCCATACTTCAATCGGGATATCAGTTTCAGGGTAAAGCCGGGCTGACAAAATCGTAAAGTGCCCGATCAGGATACTTAAAGCCGAGAAAAGATATATGACCAGCTGTTTCTGTGTCAAAGCAAAAAGGCTCCAGAACAAAAGAAACAGGATGAGGATTGAAAGGGTTTCATATAATCTTAGGTAATAAAGGGGCTGGGTTGTGTAAAGGTCTCCCAGTAGCTTTTGTATAACCAGTGAAATCAATAAACCCCCGATCAGGATATTGGCAGCAGGGATTACTTTACCACGTTTGATCAGCGGGAAAACCAGAGCTAATGTGAGGTAGCAAAAAAGGTCCCCTCCAATCATGATATAGCTGGCCTGATATAAGAGGTGGATCAGAAACACAAATGTAAGCCCAACCAGAATAATGGAACTGGTAGCAAGCAGATAGGCAGCCTTTTTTCGGATTTCCAGAGGTTGCTCCTGATAGCCTGTAAGAAAATGTAAAAAAAGTTGTTTTATTCTGGGCCACATAGGTTTGAGATTTTTTTCTGTTTGTACAGAAAAAGTGTATCTCCTGAAGGGTCAAAAACTGGCCCAAGTAAAGACAAAACCCTAAAAAAAAGAAAAAAAATGCTTTAAAAGAAGAATTCCGGAAAGTTTATTTCAAAATTATTTAGAATGATTCTAAATGTATTCAATTATCCTATTCTTTTCAAATTAGTTCTTTGATCAAATATTTCACTGTATTAACTTGCTGCCCGGAAAAATAGAACGTCAGCTTTAAACGAAAATTGTACCAAAAAGTTGACCTATTATAGGAAACTATCACATTCGTATGATATACACCGCTTCTCGTTATATTCTTATACCTTTATATCTGGTCTCCTTTTTATTCCTGGGAACTAGTGTTCTGCAGGCACAGGAGGCGGACCTCAAAGAAGGCGAAACGATCTTCAAACAAAGGTGTTCATCCTGTCATAGAGTTGAAGGAACTTTAATCGGCCCTCAGCTTCTGGGCGTATCTGCCAAATATGCCAGCGACAGGGAATGGCTGTACAACTGGGTGCGCAACTCACCAGCATTAATTCAATCCGGAGATGAAAAAGCTGTGGCTCTTTATGAGCAATATAACAAGCAGCTGATGAGTCCCCACCCGGATCTGGAAGATCAGCAGATCGAAAATATTCTTGCATGGGTAGAGGAATCTGTGGTTGTTACAAAGCAACCTGTTACTCCTGAGGGAGGGCAACCGGTTATTTCTCCAAGCATCTATTATGCAGTTCTGGGACTGGTAGGCTTATTGGTTCTGATTTCTCTGCTTTTGATTGTCATTACTGCTTTCCTTGTAACAGCAGTTCAATCCAAAGAGCAGCAGGAAGAGGTTACCATCGCTGATGTCTGGGCGCGTACCAAAATGATCCTTGGGAATAAATTTGTAATCACCGCTATTGCAGCAATTGCGCTTATGGGAGGTACAGTCAAATTTGTAACCGATGCCCGTGCCATTGGTCTTCACCAGGGATACATGCCTGAGCAACCGATCAAATTCAGCCACAAACTTCACGCCGGTACCCACCAGATCCAGTGTGAATACTGTCACTCAGGAGTTACCAAAAGTAAAAACGCCTGGATTCCTTCAGTGAATGTTTGTATGAACTGCCACAAGTATATCGAGCAAGGGCCCCAGTATGGCAAAGATGAAATTGCCAAAGTAAGAGCTGCTTACGATAATAATGAGCCTATCGAATGGGTGCGGATTCACAATCTCCCCGATCACGCATATTTCAACCACGCTCAACACGTAGTGGTGGGAGGTCAGCAGTGCCAGACTTGTCACGGACCCGTTGAAGAGATGGAGGTCGTTTATCAGTACACTACTCTCGGAATGGGATGGTGTATTGAGTGTCACCGTGAAACCAAGGTAAAAGATCTTGGAAAAGAAACTGACTTTACCGTGGAAGATATGGGCGGCCTCGATTGTATGAGGTGTCATTACTAAAAATAAATTCAGGAGCAGATTTTCGGGTCTGCTCCCTACTTATTATAAATTGGAAGTGTTTTCGCGGGTTATTTCCTGCATACTTTATAAAATCTTAAATAGATGAAAAAACCAACGTACTGGAGAGGACTTGAAGAGTTGGAACAATCGCCAGAGTTCCTTGAGCAGGCGAAAAATGAATTTCCGACTGATATTTCCCTCGATGAAGCGTTGAGCCAGGCTTCTGACGATTCTTTGGATTTTTCCAGTAATCGACGAGACTTTCTGAAAGTACTCGGATTTGGCATTTCAGCTGCTACCCTGGCAGCTTGTGTGGAAGGCCCGGTAAAAAAGGCTATTCCTTATGTAAATAAACCAGATGATATTATTCCCGGAGTAGCTAACTGGTATGCGTCTACAACCAGTTCCGGCGTACCTGTTCTGGTAAAAACCCGTGAGGGACGACCTATCAAACTGGAAGGAAATCCTGATTCACCCATAACAAAGGGAGGACTTTCTGCGATTGATCAGGCTTCTGTATTGAATCTGTATGATGATGATCGTCTGAAAAGCCCTATGAAAGGGGAAAACAGTGCAGACTGGGAAACGGTAGATAAAGAAATCGCTACCAAGCTGGCTGCAATCAAAGCTAACGGAGGAAAAGTTCGCATTCTTTCCGGAACAGTAAACAGCCCTTCTACTCAGCAGATCATTGATGATTTCCTCGCTGGTTTTGAAGATGGTGCACATGTTTCTTATGACCCGGTTTCAACTTCTGCCCTTAATAAGGCTCATGAAGCTGCTTTTGGTGTAAAAGCTGCCCCTTCTTACCATTTTGATCAGGCTGAAGTCATTGTTGGTTTTTCTTGTGATTTTCTGGGTGCGTGGCTTTCCCCGGTAGAATTTGCGGCTGACTATATGGTTAACCGTAACCCGGATGGCAAAATGTCCCGCCACTATCAGTTTGAATCATTACTGACTAATACAGGTGCAAAAGCTGACCTTAGATTCCCTTTGAATCCTTCTCAGGAAGGGGTCGCTATTTTGAACCTTTATAATAAAGTAGCTGCTAAATTAGGACAGCCTACGATTCCTTCCGTTCCTGCTTACAGTGTAGCAATGAATGGATTGGATAAAGCAGCTGAAGATCTGGTTGCTGCAGCTGGTAAGTCTCTCGTTGTTTGTGGGACAAATAATGTGGGTTCTCAGACCGTTGTTGCTGCGATCAACCAGATGTTAAATAACTACGGTACTACGCTGGATATTAATAATCCTGCTTATTACCAGAAAGGAGATGATGAGGCGCTGCAAAGTCTGGCTAACGAACTGGGTAGTGTAGATGCTTTGATTGTTTATGGTGCCAATCCTGCGTTTGATTCTGCTTTCGGAAGCACTTTCGCTGAAAAAATTCCTGGCCTGGGTCTTTCCGTTTCATTAGCCTATAAAGGTGATGAAACTTCTGCTCTTTGCCAGTATACTTGTCCAGACCACCACTACCTGGAGTCATGGGGAGATGTTCAGCAAAAAGGGAATCACCTTAGCCTTGTTCAGCCTACAATTCATCCTATTTTTGATACGCGTCAGGCTGCTCAAACTTTGTTGAAATGGTCTGGTAGTACTGAAACTTACCATAGCTATCTGAAGAATTATTGGGAAACCAATTACTTTACTCAAGGTGGCGACTTCAGAACTTTCTGGAATGAAACGCTGAGAAAAGGCATTTTCTTACCTGCCAATACATCAGGTACTGCTTCATACCAACTCGCTGATGAGAATCTGCTCAGTGCTGCAAATGGTATGAAACAAGGGTTTTCTGAAAATCCTGTAGATGGAGAGTTTGATCTGGTTTTCTATGAAAAAGTATCTATCCGCGACGGTAAAACTTCGGCGAATAACCCCTGGCTACAGGAAATGCCCGATCCAATTACCAAGGCGGTTTGGGATAATTACCTGACTATTCCTTATGATTACCATAAGAAGTCTGGTTTGAAAAATAATGATGTTGTAAAGGTTACTTTTGGAGGCAATGAAGTGTATATGCCCGTACTGGTACAAACTGGTCAGGCAAAAAATACACTGGCTATTGCAGTGGGGTACGGAAGTACCAAGGCAGGAAAAACTGCTCGCCGTGCAAACGGTGAGGTGTTAGGAGGTCAGCAGGTAGCCGGAACAAATGCATATCCTTTTACAACCTTACAGAATGGTGCTGTTAGTTACTCTGTATCAGGCGCCAAGGTTGATAAAACAGCTCTGAATTATGCGATCGGTCTTACTCAGACTTTCAACACGCTTTACGATCCTAATATTGGAGAGCGATTTGGAGCTGACTTTGATCGTTCTGAGCATATTATTCAGGAGGCTAATTACGAGGATTACAAAAAATCTAACGGGCATTATGCTACTTTCTTAAAGGAAAAAGCTGAACACCGCAAGCATTTGGTAACCCTTTGGGATTCTCACTTTGAAGATCCTGAAACAAGCCGTTTTATTCACTGGAAAATGGCCATTGACCTGAATAAATGTACAGGTTGTGGTTCTTGTATCGTAGCCTGTCAGGCTGAAAACAATGTGCCGGTAGTAGGTAAAAAGGAAATTCTGACCCGTCGTGAGATGGCCTGGATTCGTCTTGACCGCTACTATAGTGGTAATCCTGACAATCCGGATGTGGTTTTCCAGCCAATGATGTGTCAGCATTGTGATAATGCGCCATGTGAGACGGTATGCCCGGTATTGGCTACAGTTCATAGCCATGAAGGAATTAACCAGATGGCTTACAATCGTTGTGTTGGTACCCGTTATTGTGCCAACAACTGTCCTTACAAAGTGAGACGGTTTAACTGGTTTAATTATTACAACAGCGAAAGTAAGTTTGGCGATTTTTATACCCACTCTGAGCTGGGACGTCTGGTTATGAATCCTGATGTTACTGTTCGATTCAGAGGAGTCATGGAAAAATGTTCTTTCTGTGTACAACGTCTGCAGGAAAGTAAGCTGAAAGCCAAAATTGCAGCTAATAGTACTTATGCCAAGCCTGAAGACGGAAAAGTTCAAACTGCTTGTCAGCAGTCATGCCCGACCGGAGCGATTGTATTTGGCGACTTTAATGATCCTAACAGTGAGGTTTCCAAACTGTTTAGAGATAAGCGTTCTTATACCGTGCTGGAGGATGTAAAAACCTTACCATCAGTTGGTTATATGACATTGGTTAGAAACCGTTCTGATGAAGAGGTTGAATTCAAGCATGAAGAACGTCAGGCAGCGAGAAGTTATCTGGCAGAATCAGATACGCACTAAAAAATTATTATTAGGATAAGATTTATTAAGAATAATCACTCACTATGAGTCACGTAGAATCACCGATCAGGCAAAAATGGGTTGTAAATACCGATCACTACGGCGATATCACCGCAGATGTCACCCGGCCGATTGAGGCAAAACCTAATTTGTTATGGCTGGCCGCAACCGGATTTTCAGCTTTGGTATTGGGAATAGGAGTTGTGCTGATTGTTTTGACCATCTGGGAAGGAATTGGCGTTTGGGGACTAAACCGAACCGTCGGATGGGCCTTTGATATTACCAACTTCGTATTCTGGGTCGGTATCGGACACGCCGGTACCCTTATCTCAGCCGTACTCTTGCTATTCCGCCAGAAGTGGCGTAATTCCATTAACCGAGCCTCTGAGGCAATGACCATTTTTGCGGTTCTTTGTGCGGCTCTTTTCCCGCTACTACACATGGGACGACCCTGGTTAGGGCTTTGGTTCATGCCATTTCCTAACACTCGTGGTTCTCTGTGGGTAAACTTTAACTCTCCCCTGCTTTGGGATGTATTTGCAATTTCTACCTACCTGACAGTATCACTGGTTTTCTGGTATCTGGGTATGGTTCCTGATTTCGCAACCATCCGCGACAGAATGGCCAAGAAAGGTCGTAAAATTGCTTCCGCTATTTATGGTGGCCTCGCTTTTGGATGGGAAGGTTCTTCCAGAAACTGGTCGAGATTTGAAGTTGTCTCTCTGATTCTTTCAGGTTT
>JAGQVA010000738.1 GCA_020438265.1 Bacteroidota bacterium | reverse complement strand
ACCTAATTCGCCAAAGTAATTGAGCTTTAAGGCTAGTTTTTCGTGATGAATAAAGTTTGAAAATGAACTTGTATTTTCCTTGTCCCCGGAATTCGTTTGAGCATGAATATCCAGGACAAACAGAGAGGTCAGAACCCCAAGAGCAATTAAATGAATCCGCATAACCTTTTACATTTTAGATGAGGAATGATTTTCTATGGTCCAAAGGTGGGGATAAAGACCATCTGAAACGTTCGGAGTTTCACAAAAACGTGCGGAATAATATTTTGAAACGAATTGATGCGGATAAGGAAAGCATTTACACCTTTAAGCGATTGAATTAATAGTTGTTCGGTTTAGGTGTCATACCTACGGCTTGGCCTGGCATGTAAACCTGTATAGGAGGTTCCCGATCTCCTTCGTCGTCGGGAATGACATGATGTCATATGTTATACCACGCCGTCGTGCGACGGCGTGTGCTCCCCAAAGCATCGCTTTGTCACCCCGGAAGCGATAGCTGTCACCCTCGACTATGATCGGGGGCCGGGGCCTCCTGCGGGTTTAAAAGTAAGTCTGTGCATGCCAGGCGAAGCCGTAGGTATTCTCCATCTGAAATCGGACAATTATTTATTTCACCCTTTCAAAAAAGCCTTTGGAGTCAATCCCGTTTCCTTCTTAAAACTATTATTGAAAACAGTCTTGGAATTAAACCCACATTCATACGCCAATCCCAGAAGTGTGAAATTCGAATTCTCGGGAAGTTTAACTTTGGCTTTAAACGCTTCGACTCTGTAGCGATTGACGAATTCATTAAAGTTTTTGCCAATGACATGATTCAAAAGCCACGAGAGTTTGTTTGCCGAAATGTATATTTGATCGGCTAAAGATCTCAAAGATAAACCAGGGTCCAGATATGGTTCTTTTGTACCCATGTGTTCCAGTAAAAGACTGTGGAATTCCTCAATTTCTTTTTCGTCTAATAAAGCAGAAGGAGATCCTTCGCTTTGGGCCTCTTTGCCGGAATCATTATTTGATTCAGCATCTGAAATGAAATCACCGTTCTTAAAAACCGTTTTAAAAATATCATATCTGCTGTCATCTTCAAGTAGCTTGAATGCAGGGTTTTCCTTGTAGAAGTTTAAGTAGTATTTTTTAGCTTTTATGTCAGCCTCGATTTCCTTAAATGCCAGATCAATATTTCCCAAATAGATATTGATAATCACGTTAGGATTCTCCTCTGCGGCCAAATGCAGGTTTTGACCTGTTTCATTTGCCTGTTTCAAAAAGTCCCGGGCCTCTGATAATTTCCCCTGTATTGCGTAGGCGATTCCAATGCCAGCATAATAAGGAAGGCGTTTTTCTGCTGAAACAGGCACAGATTGATAATGTTGAATGGCTTCTTCATATTTTCCCAGCCGAATTAACACAGTGCCTTTTACACAATACGCATTTGTGTGATATGGGGCCTGTTTGAGCATGGAATTGACTTCTGTCAAAGCTTCTTTATACCTTCCGATTCGGAGGAAGGCAGCAGCATAATAATAGCGATTTTCAAAGTTGATTGGGTCCAGTTCCAGTGCCTTTTTTACCCGGGTAATCGCTCTATCGTGATTGCCTGTTATCGTATCCATCACTGATCCACCCAGTAAGGCATTGGTATAATTGGGACGATATTTCAAAGCCAGATTCAGGTAATGTTCGGCTTGTTTTAAATCTTTTTCAAAGAAATAATAACCAATCCCTCTGGCGTAATTGGCTTCTGGATCGGTTGGGTCCAACTCTATAGCTCTTATTGCAGCCTTCCTTGAAATATCAAATGCTTCATGGGCAGGCATCGCTCTCATTAAACCTAAATAGCTGTAATAGATTGCTAAAGAGGCGTGATAAAAAGGGCACGCCGGATCTATGTCAATGGCATGTTTGATTTGTTCTATTCCTTTTAGGATTGCTTCCTTTTTAAACTTATAAAAATTTGATTTGCTCCTTAAATATAAGGTATACGCTCCTGAGTCAATGGATCTTTTCTTTGGATTCTCTTCAATTTCAAAGTGTCCAAAGTTTTCCCGAATTTTTTCAGCAACCGTAGAGGCGACTTCGTCCTGAACGGCAAAGATATTATCCAGCTTTCTATCCCAGGTTTCTGACCAAAAGTGAAAGTCTTCCTTTGCCTGAATCAATTGGGAGGTTATCCGAATATTGTCCTTTGCCAGGCGAACACTTCCCTCCAGTATGATGGAAACATTGAGTTGATCACTGATCTGCGAGATGGGGATATTTTTTCCCTTGAAATAAAAGGCTGAGGTCCTGGAGGTAACTTTCAGCAGATCAATATTTGCCAGCGCATTAATAATCTCTTCAGTGATACCATCAGCAAAATGCTCAGCATCCTGATCAGAACTCATATTAACGAAAGGCAATACAGCTATTGTGTTATTTGTTCTGTTCAATCTGTGAATTTGGGGATAAGGTACGAATTTTTTGGGGCTTACACAGTTGTTGTTCTTTGATGTCTAATAACACCCGGGCTATCTGGCGTATGGAGCGCAGCAGGTGTAGCTGATGTTGTTGGTTTAATAAATAATATTACAATTGTTCTTCTATGGATTTTGTAATAGCTGATTTTACCATAAGATTATTTATTGCCAGCTTTGGATTTCTATTATGTTACCATCTATGTCCTTAGCATAGACAAAAGTTAATTTACCAACATTTGGGATGTTAGTTTCCACCACTTCCCCAAGTTTTGAACCTCCATGATTTAAAACTTTGTTCAAAACATCATTTACATTCGAGACTCTAAAAGCAATGTGTCCAAATCCTTTTCGATTTGCCAGGGGTTTTAGGTTTGGTTCATTTTTGTCGTATTCAAAAATTTCTAATGTGGGTGGGTTTTCATAACCAGGAAGTAATAGATGAATTCCTTTTAAATGAGCATTTTTGATGTTTGTTGCTTTTGCCAACCAATCTCCATTCAAATCACGCTCGGGTAAAAGAGGTTTGCAATCAAACACTTGAATATAAAACTCAGATAATTTTTTCCAATCATCTGTGATTATGTTAGTATGGACAAATTTTATCATTTGATACAAAAGAGCTCCATTTATCTTAGTCAGTTTTCAATTTTGCTTTAATTTATATTCTCCATCTTTCAATGGCGCTAATCCTATCGCTTTTCTGGCGCTGTTGGTTTTTTCGATACTTTCTATTTCAGGTGCTCCCATACTCATGGTAGTCGGATCAAAAGATTTATTCGTTCCATATAACTGCGGCTCTTTTAGAATTTTAGCTTTGATATTATCCACAAACATTGCGAAAGACATTGCCTCCATTCGCTTTTACTTAACTTCTGGCAGTAGTAATTCT
>JAGQVA010000737.1 GCA_020438265.1 Bacteroidota bacterium | reverse complement strand
AGGTCCGGGCCATGTCGCTGACGCCCGCCGACTAGCTGAAAAAAACGGCAAAAATCCCAACCTTTGGGATAAGCATGTAGATGAGTATTTACTCAAAAAATCCAATCCTGAATTTTTTAATGATCCGGTTTGTAAGTATGGGTATTGTCGTGGGCGAGAACCTTATGACTATGTAAGGGAGATTCTGGATCGGTATGATCATTATCAGAAGTTTATTAGTTTGTAGCCTTGTGCGCCGCATTAAAATGGCGGCGCAATAAAGGCAAATCTCTATCATTCTGAAGAATGTGGGATTTTATTATCTCAGAGATAAATGGCATCTCATTCCAGAGGAATGACAGACTCTAACTCATTGCGCCGTTTTTTAAAGCGGCGCAATGAGAAAAATCACTCCCATTTCACTATATTGAGCCATTGACTAAAGAATCTCCTGCTTAATGAAATACAGCCTGACTCCCTGTTACCTTTTATTAGCCTTTGTGCTCAGTCCCTCTATCCTCCACAGCCAAAAATCGACCAGCACCCAACTCAACCAACTCACCAAAGACTACGTCAAAACCTCCCTCTCCGAATTCCGGGAATGCCTCAGCATCCCCAACGACGCTCATTTCCCCGATCAGGTAGAAGCAAATGTAAAATGGTGCGAAAACGCTTTTGGCAAGCGAGGATTTTCCACCCAAAGACTTACCACTGCAGGTCCTCCCCTACTCCTTGCCGAACGAAAAGTCAAAAAACCACAGAAAACGGTTTTGATCTACCTGCAAATTGACGGGCAACCCGTTGATTCAAGTCGATGGTTACAGCCGAATCCTTATCAACCGGTTTTGAAAGCTCAAAAGAATGGAAGATGGGAAATTATTCCCTGGGATAGACTCGATCAGGGTTGGAGCGATGATTGGCGAATTTTTGCCCGTTCTGCGTCAGATGCTAAAGGGCCTGTTGCGATGTTTTTGGGTGCGATTGATCTGATTGATCAGAATAAAGTTTCCCCCAGTTATAACATCAAGGTGATTATGGATTTTGAGGAAGAACTGGGCTCTCCTCATCTCCCCGGAGCAGTGGAAACTTATCGGGAGGCTCTGAAGGCAGATTTGTTAATTATTCTGGATGGGCCACGCCATATTTCCAACCAGCCTACGCTGACTTTTGGGGCCAGGGGAATTACCACCATTACTTTGACTTTGTTTGGTCCACGGGCACCTCAACACAGCGGCCACTACGGCAATTATGCTCCGAATCCTGCTTTTAGGCTCACCCAACTCATTGGCTCAATGAAGGATGAAGACGGACGGGTCATTTTGCCCGGGTTTTACGACGGAATTGTGCTGGATCAGGAAACAATGGACATTCTGGAATCTGTACCGGATAACGAGGAGCAAATCCGAAAATCTGTAGGTATTGCAGGAATTGATAAAGTCGGGACTTCTTATCAGACTGCCATTCAATATCCTTCTCTGAATCTCAGGGGAATCAGATCTGGCTGGGTGGGAAGTGAAGTGCGCACGATTGTACCAGCCACTGCAACCGCAGAAATTGATATTCGCCTGCCTTTGGAAGCGAATTCTGATCGATTGGTGAAACTGGTTCGCGATCATATTTCCAGCAAAGGATATCATATTATTGAAGGAGAACCCACCGAAGCGGAAAGAATGAAATATGATCTAATCATTTCCTTTACCAGCCGCCATGAATATGATGCATTCCGTACCGAATTTCAGTCAGAACCCGGACAATGGCTTTATCGGGCTTTAAAAAGAGCTTTTGATAAAGAGCCTATTCGCATTCGTACTTCGGGCGGTTCGATTCCGATTTCTCCTTTTGTTACTACTTTGGGGATTCCGGCGGTTACTGTCCCTACTGTTAATCGGGATAATAATCAGCATAGTCCGAATGAGAATATTCGGTTGGGGAATTATAGAGAGGGGATGATGACTTTTTTGGCGATTTTGACGGAGGGGTTTTAGATTGTTTTGAATGATCACAACCAGAGCATTGAGTTGCAAGTCTTTAAGGTAATCAACAGACATGTAAGTAATTCTAACCATCACCATGCAAAAAATTCTCAACCAAAAACACAACAAACACACCTTTACATTTGCTTCTTCAAAGCTATTAGAGCGAACCGCATATTACGGCATACGTTCCCTATTAGTCCTTTACATGGTCAAAGCCAGCCTGAGTATCCCAGAGGAAGAAGCCTTACAAATTTACGGTTGGTTTACCAGTGCTGTGATCTTTGCTCAAATTCTGGGGGCAGTTCTGGGAGATCTGATACTTGGTAGTAAAAGAGCAGTTATAGTCGGTGGGCTTACTCAGGCAATCGGAGCCTTTGTTTTGTGCATTCCATCTATGGCCGGTTTATATTCAGGGCTTGGCCTTATTTTACTGGGCAGTGGAATGTATTCTCCTAACCTTTCCGCACACTTTGGCAAATTATATCTCAATCGCACTCAACTTTTAGATGCTGCTTTTACGATTCTGTATATGTTTATCAATATTGGCGCTTTATTGGGGACCACTGTTATTACTGGTATCGGAGAAAGTTTTGGCTGGAATTTTGGGTTTATTCTCGCTGGATTCGTAATGCTCGTTTCCGCTTTATTACCGATTCTCTCAAAAGAGCAAATAGAAATTGAGCAGCAGGCAGATGCGGGAAAACTATCCGCCAATCAGAGATTTTTCAATGTCATCTTTGGTATTTTAGCAGGAAGCTTTTTCTGGGTACTATATGAAGTCATCAGCATCGGAAATTTTGAAATACAAACCAATATTTTGCAAACCATCCCCATGGAGATTCCCAAAAGTATTTGGTTTACCTTAGGTTCCTTTTTTAGCTTTCCCCTCCTGATTGTGGCCATAATCCTTTGGACCTTATTTTATCAAAACCAATTTGTAAAACTGACTATTGGTTTTCTTTCAGGAGCTTTCTCCATCGGTATTCTTTTATTGATTCCGGAGGCTTCCAATGGAATGAGCATTATTATGTATCTGATTTCCGTGCTGCTTTTGAATATAGCAGAGGTTCACATTGGGCCCATTATCAGCTCGATTATTACTCAATATGCTAATCCCAAGTATCTGGCGATTGTGATGAGCCTGGTATTCGTACCGACGCGGTTATTGATGGTTTTGGTAGGATTTTTTTCGGAAAATTGGGAGAAAAGTCCTTCTTTGGGATTGGTTATAGGGACCATTGGAATGGGGATATTAGGATTAGGGATATTTGTGTATCAGAAAAAAGAGGTGTGAGATAGGAAGATTCAGGAGAGAAAAAATTGTATACAAAGTTAACATATGTTAACTTTGACTAATGGGCAATATTTTATCATCAGCATTACAAAAA
>JAGQVA010000736.1 GCA_020438265.1 Bacteroidota bacterium | reverse complement strand
TATGGGCGGTGGATGTTCCACCATTTGGGTATTCAGATCGCAGATTAAGCGTCAATCATTCCCCCAGTTTTCAGGCGCAGTTGTTATGGGACTGGATTAGTATAATTGAAGAGGACTCTTCCTCGTGGTATTTGATTGGTCATTCACTTGGAGGCGGAATTGCCGGAGCGATGGCAGTCAGAAAACCGGAAAAAACGGCTGGTCTGGTGATTATGGACGGATTATTATTCTCAACAAATAATAAGGGAAAAGGATGGCGAAAATGGATTCTGGGTTCCAGAAAAATTCAAAAATATGTTGAGCTGGCAGGAAAGTTCTATTTTTTCCGGTTCAGGAAAATGCAAAAATTACTCGGCGACGCGTATGGACAAACTCCGGACTCAAGCGCCGTTTGGGGCTATTTAACACCCTTACAAATCAAAAACACAGCCAGCGGAATTCTGGATATGCTTGCTTATGCAGAGCCTGTTTTTTATGTTTCAGAATCAGAGATCAATCTACAAACCTTGATTATCTGGGGTAAAAATGATCGCTGGATTCCTTTGGAGCGCGGTAAAACATTGCACAAGCTTCTTCCAAAGTCAGAATTGAAGATTATTGAGGGAGGTGGTCATTGCTCGAATGAGACGCATGTGGAGGAGTTTAATGAGCTTTTATTGAGTTACTTGAAGAATTAACACCCTCAGTCAAAAATCTCCTCCATCTCAAAATAAGCCAGAATATGCTCCTTCAATACATGCTCCTGGGTAAACATATCTGCGTGGGGAAGGGGTTTTAACAATTCCCAGTGCGGCCAGCCTTCCTGATCCAGATGGGACAATCTGTAATACCCCGACTGGGAAAGAAGGCGGCATATAGCAATATGCATCAGGTCCTGCTTTTCTTCTTTGGAAAACTCCCGGGGTTGGCTGCCCAATTCTCTGACCCCAATCAGGAAAAGAATGGCCTCAATGGTCATTTCTTTTCCGAAAAGGTCTTTCAATTTTCTTTCAAGCAGTTTCCAACGGGTCTCAAGATCCTGTTGCATTAATGTACATATTTGGTACCGATTCGGCTCCAGCGGATACCGAAATCAGCCTCATAGGAGAAGAAAACAAATAATGGCTTTCCTACAATATGGTTTTCAGGAACAAATCCCCAGATACGGCTATCTTCAGAGTTATGGCGGTTGTCCCCCATCATGAAGTAATAATTCATTTTGAAGGTATAGGAATCTGTTTCCTGGCCATCTATGAAGATTTTTTCACCCTCTTTTTTGAGTTCATGCCCTTCATAGGCTGTAATCACGCGCCAGTAAAGAGAGAGATTTTTTGGGGTAAGTTTAACGGTTTCCCCTTCAGCAGGAATCCAGATCGGCCCGTAATTGTCGATATTATGGCTAAATAATTGGCCCCCGTTATTATTATGGGAAGGATAGGTTCCTTCCTGGAATTTTCCTTCTTTACGGGCTAAAGTATCCACTTTTTTGACCTGCTGAAAGGATTCCAGAATTTTCGCCACAGAATCAGGCATCCAGAAATAATAAATATTAGGCGAGTGCACCATCATCCAGTTTGGGTTACTACTTCCGTTTTCTCTAAAACCCAGTTTATTTAACCTCCGGGTAGAAAAACCAGTGCCATCCGTTTCTACCTGATACTGATATTGCATATTTGGAGGATTCCACGAAGGTTTTCCGTCAATATGAATTTGTTGATCAATGATTTGGAGCGTATCCCCGGCAACAGCTATACATCTCTTAATATAGTTTTCCTTCATACTAATGGGCTCCACCAATCCGGCACCATCACCCAGGTCATGAATATCATGAGCAGGATAGTTAAACACCACAATATCGTTTCGTTCCACATTTTTCAATCCGGGAAGTCGCCAGTAAGGAAGTTGCACCAGATCGATATATGAAGGCATGGTAAAATTACCAATTTTGATCTTATTGTGAATAAAAGGCACAGAAAGCGGTACCATGGGCATTCGGGAACCGTAGTGATATTTACTCACAAACAGAAAATCTCCGGCCATCAGCGTTCTTTCCATCGAACTGGTCGGAATCATAAATGCCTCAATAAAGAAGGTTCTGATAATCAAAGCCGCCACTCCGGCAAACAGAAAAGCATCGCCCCATTCTCTTAATCCACTTTTAGCCGGAACTTTTTTATGCTCAGCAGGAGGGCCCAGGTATTGGACTTTCTTATCAAAGCCAATTCTGGGGAAATAATAAAAAGGCAAAATCAAAGAAGCTGCGTGCTCCTGAAGTTTATATTTACCATAAGATTTGACAAATTCAATGACCATTGCCACTCCAACCAACACGCCTACGATGGGTACATAGAGTAATACGACCCACCACCAGGGTTTTCCTATTAATCTGGCACATATTAAATCGCCATAAACGGGAATAAAAGCCGCCCAGCCAGGCTCACCGGCTTTTTCAAACAACTTGTATTTTCCCACAGTCGTTGCCAGGTATCCCAGCAAGATCATTATCATATAAAAAAGTCCTGAACTATCCATTCCGTTAACACATTTCGGGGTTGAATTCTAATTTGACAAAGAAGTCGCAAAGTTAAAAAAATTCTCGACTATCTATCAGTCGACAGAAGAAAAGGAAAATTACAACCGAATCTGTTTTAATAAAAACTTTCCTTGGATTGATTCGTAAGATCTGATACATTTAGGTAAAAGTTACGCAAATTAATTTCTCTAGAAAAATCACATGAAAAAAGCCCTGATAATTGTAGATATACAGAATGATTTTCTTCCCGGTGGAGCGCTTGCTGTCAATGAAGGGGATCAGATTATTCCCCTTGTGAATAGTATTCAAAACCAGTTTGACCTCATTGTGGCCACGCAAGACTGGCATCCGGCCAATCATGGAAGTTTTGCTGCCAATCATCAGGAAAAATCTCCGGGCGAGGTTATTGATCTTTATGGATTGACGCAGGTTCTTTGGCCGGTTCATTGCGTGCAAAACAGCCCTGGAGCTGAGTTTGCATCAGATTTAGACATGAAACAGGTTGCCAAAATTTTCCCCAAAGGAACTGATCCAGATATCGACAGTTACAGCGGTTTTTTTGACAACGGCAGAAAGAAGAAAACGGGGCTGGGAGATTTTTTACAAAGTGAGGGAGTAACCCATGTGTATGTTGTAGGCCTTGCTACCGATTATTGCGTTAAATATACTGCTCTGGATGCTGCTTCTTTGGGTTTCCAGACAACAGTCATCAAAGACGCCTGTCGGGGTGTGAATTTACAACCCAATGATACCGAGGATGCGTTGTCAGAAATGTTAGCTAAAGGAATAAAAATAATGACTCTATGAGAGCATTTGGGGAATGTTTGTATTTTTACCACA
>JAGQVA010000735.1 GCA_020438265.1 Bacteroidota bacterium | reverse complement strand
ATAATTGATCTTATAGGCTTCATAATCGATGCTGTCGCTGACTACTTTCAATCGGGCCTGTTGCAACTTGTTTTGAGTTTGCTGTAACTTAAGGTCAGCAGTCTGCTGAAGGGCTTTGATTTGGTCGTTCAGCGCCTTTACTTTTTCACCGTAAGATTTTACGGAAGATTCTTTTGCTTTTACCTGGGATTCAGTTCGGGCCAGCAATTGGGGATCAAAATAATCGTCTTTCACTTCGGAAATAAAGAGAATCGTGTCGCCTTTGTCGACATAATCTCCTTCCTGGACGTACCATTGTTCTATTCTTCCGGCAATGACCGAATGGATGGTTTGAGGTCTTTGGCCCGGTTTCAATGTTGTCACTTTGCCTTTGGCAGGTATATTTTGTGTCCAGGGTAAAAAGAGGATGATTACAAATAAGACTCCAGCTACTGCTACAGTTCTGATTAATCCTTGTCCGGATTGAACGCTTTCAACCTGCTCGAGGGAGGCATAAAGCTCCTGGTTTACTTTCGCATTGATGCTGTTGGGAGATATATTCAACATGGATTTCTGACTAGTTAGTATTTTCTGTCTGGTTTGATTCTTTCACTTGAATAATTCTTCCTTTTTCCATAACTGCAATTTTATCCGTTCTGGAAATCAGGTATGGATCTGAGGAAACGGCAACCATTGTCCAACCGTTTTTTTCGCTGGTAAGGAAATCAATAATTTCCCGCTTTTCTTTTTCATCAATATGTTCAAACGGATCTTCCAGTAATAATAATTTGGGACGATCAGCGATACTTCGGGCGATGAGTAATTTTTGGATAACACTATCCGGAAGTTTGCTCCCCAAAGGATCAATATAGGTGTTGTATCCCTGTGGTAAACTTCGGATAAATCCGTCAAGGCCCAATTCGTGGACAGCCCATTTGACATTATCGAAAGTCGCTCCAACCCGGCCCATGGCAATATTATCCAGAACTGTCCCATCAAAAAGCTGCTCTTCGGAAAGCAAATCTCCAATCACTGATCTCAGGGTGATTAATTCCAGATTATCTTTTGGGAGACCATTATAAGAAATGGTTCCTTCCTGTACATCAAACAGACCTGCAAGGACATGCAAAAGGGTGCTCTTTCCACTGTGGTTGAATCCTGTAATGGCCCATTTTTCTCCGTCCTGAATGGATAGATTAACCTTGTTCAGCGCCTTAAAATTATTACCAGGATAAGTAAAATCAACCTGATGGAGATCTACGCACATTCCTGCAGTTCCACACTGGTCAATCATATTAAGCCCATGGCCATTTTCCAGTTCCAGGTCTGTAACCTGTCCGATTTTTTCCAGACTGGTAAGAACGTCGTAGATGGTTTCCAGAGACAGAATCAGTTTTTCCACCGATCCAATAACCAAAAGAATAATAATTTCTGCGGCGACAAACTGGCCAATATTCATGAGTTGTTGCATAACCAAAATCCCTCCAATAGCCAGAAGGCCTGTTGCTACCAGTACTTTTACAAGGACCAATAGAGAATATTGTCTTACAAGTACCTGGAAGTGATTTTCCCTTGCTTCCAGATACCCGCTCACATCTTTGTCTGTGCGATGAAGGTGAAAATTGGTTTCTCCCGCCAGTTTGAACGTCAGGCTGGTACGGGCCAGCTCTTCGAGCCAGTGTGCCACTTTATACTTGTATTTTGACTCAACCAGACTTGTATCAAGTCCTCTTTTGGCAGTAAAACGAAAAATAGCATATACAAGAATAACCAAAATCAGGCTGAATGCAATAAAGAATGGATGATAAAAGGACAAGAGCAACAGTCCGAAAATAACCTGGATTATCGCAGTCGAAAAATCAATCAGAATCTTTGAAAGTCCTTTCTGAACAGAAATCGTATCAAAAAATCTGTTCATCAACTCTGGCGCATAATGTTTATATAAGGCTTCCATTTTGATACGCGGAAGTCTGAATGCAAATTCAAAAGCAGCCCGGGTGAATATTTTCCTTTGAAGGTTTTCCGTGATTCTGAGTTGAAAAATTTGCAGGACCCCCGTTATGGCTACTCCCAATACAACAAAAATAACCAGTACGACCCATGAAGTACTGATTTGCCCGCCCTGGATAAGATTAATAATCGCCTGAATTCCCAGGGGAAGGGAAAGATTGACAAGGCCTTTAAAAATAGAATAGATATATACGTTTCTGATATCGTAGCGGTCAGGCTTTAGCAGACGCCAGAAACGATTAATTGGAGTGATAGTTTCCTGAGTTGCCTCCATGATGTCTTTTTACAATTGAGAAATTCTGAACAATTTGTAAGTTTTTGTTTAAAATCTTGCAAAGATAATAGTAATACTATCAAATCACTAAATTGTTTTCACTTGTAAGATTTTTTTTTAATTTCGTATAACCCTAAAATTATTCACATACAGTCCCCTCTTTTTGACTAAAAAGCAGGTCATATTTTTCTGAAAATAAGGTTTTCAGAAGGAAAAGTCTATGCTTTTTATCATCAATGATTCTTTTCCGAATACCGGAAAAGTCATAGTTATTTTCTTATCCTTAAAATCAGCTATTGGTTATGAAAAAAAATGAAAGCAGAAAAGATTATTCTGGGAAACAGGTTTCTTTATTTAGAAATTCTTTTTTTGAAAGAATCACAAAAACCAATCCTTTGGTAGCTATCTCCAGCTATATTGTTATTTCAATTGGAATGATTGTATGGGCGGGAATATATATGGAAATATCACCAGGAGCATATTTACTTTTCCCGGCAGGTTGGATCATATTTACTTTGATTGAATATTTGGCGCATCGATATGCCTACCACTCCGGTGAATATCGAGTTGAAGGGCATTGGCAATACAAGGTACATGGGTATCATCATGATTTTCCTAAGGATGAGGAACGTTTGGTAATGCCTATCTGGTTGGCTTTTATCCTTTCAGGATTATTTTTTGGCGTTTTTTATATGTTTTTAGGGAAATATGCTTTTTTCTTTTTCCCCGGTTTTTTGTTTGGATATGGATACTACCTTTTGATTCACTACCTCGTACATGCCTACAAGCCACCCAAAGGGTATTTTCGATTTTTATGGAGGCACCATCAGCTTCATCATTCAAAATTCGAGAATAGCGCCTTTGGAGTAAGTACAAGACTTTGGGATATGGTTTTTCATACGATGCCCAAACATGCAAGGATGAGTAAATCACATTAATAAGGCAAATGTGATCGCCTCAAATTTTTGGGGTGCCCCATCCTTATTTCTCTGTAGATTTATTAGGTCCGCAAATAGTGGCTTAATAAGCGACATGATGTCACCCTGAGCGTAGTCGAAGGGCCTTAGTAGACGAGAGCGTTTTTCAGTACTAAG
>JAGQVA010000734.1 GCA_020438265.1 Bacteroidota bacterium | reverse complement strand
GAGGATTAATCACCTTGCTATTAAAAAGCCAAACCCCAAAACTCTCAATATTTTTCGTCTCAGGGTTGGCTTCCCTGTATAGTCGTTGTTTATTTTATGAGATTATGAATGGACAGGATTATGGGGTCGGACAGACTACCGATGTTGTATTCAAAGCTCCCGTGGTAGAAACTGTAACTTTCCAGCAGGCATTACTCGCATCTTTCATAATAATGCCTGCACCCACATCTTCCAGATAAATATCCCCACTCTTAACATGAAGTCTGCTCGCAGGATCATTCGTACCAATTCCTACTCTCCCTTCCTGGTCGATTCGCATCCTTTCATCACGTATTGTATTTAATGGATCTAAGGTCGAAAAAGTAATTTCTCCACTGGAAACAGCATCGCCTACAAAAAACTCTACAGAAGCAATGGGATTATTATTTAAGGCTCCCCCATCAAAAACATTGCCTGCAATGGTCATTACCCGATCTCCCGGCAAAACGTCAAGTGGAGTACTGGGGGTTCCCCGACCACGAATGGCCAGGAAGACAGCATCTCGATAAAATTCATCAGAAAAAGTGGAAGCTTCAATCCTGCTATAGTGATTATTGGTAATAGAAATCAGGGATGTGGGTACATTAGGCTCCGCATCTGTATTTGATCCCATTATTTCCAGTTTTGTATCCGGATAGGAAAATGTGCTGGTTCCAATTCCCAATCGTCCTTCCGGGAGAATGACATTTCCATCCCCGGCAAAACTCAATTCAGATCTTGCATCAGTTTGATTATATACCCCGAAGTTTAACAGATTATTTCCCAGAGTATTATTGATAATGTAATATTCATCCCCAGCCAGCGCATCCGTATCTGTAAACGTAATCGTTGGATTTAATCTTTTTATATGCAGATCATTGGCAGGTGCTGAGGTACCAATCCCTACATTTCCATTATTATAGTAAATATCGCTACCGTTCTGTTGCCAAACCGAACTGGCTGCCTTGCCAGCATAAAAAGCATAAGGTACACTCAAAAGTTGGCTGGTTCCGCTAATTGTGTAATTAGTGTTTCCGGTGGGATCTGTATCTGTTTTTAAATAGAATGGTCCGTTTGCCCAGTCAATGGAAGAAAAACTGGTAGATGGGGAAGATCCAGCACCAATTTCCAGGCTTACCATGCCATTAGCATTGGTCGTTGTTGTATGGGTTTCTGTGTAAACTGAAGAGGTTCCCTGGAGTATAGTAATTAGAATACCAACATTCTGGTTGACAAGAAGGGTATTGGAAGCATCTCTAAGGATAGCCTGGTAGCTCATTTTTTGTGGTTGGGCTATCATGACAATAGCCATGCATACAATAGTAAAAGTTAAGATTAATTTTCTCATTGGTTGATTTGTTTAAATTTTGATAATGGTGAATGATTTGAATTGGTTTTGATGGTTTGATGCTTTCAATAGATAAGCACCTGTAGGGAAGGCTGATAGATCAATGACGGTTTGAACTTCCTGTAGATCCGCCTGTTTTAATAGCTGTCCCTGGATATCATAAAGCTGATATCTGAGACCGCTCACAGGTAAATCCTCAAGGGTTAACTGGATCAATCCATTACTTGGATTTGGAAACAACTGAATGCCCAGTTGGAGTTCATTCATTCCCACCGAAGGCGAAATCTCATAAGGCTGTTGTACGCCTTCGAGGAGATATTCTGAAGAGCCAATTGTATTCCAGGCAATTTGACCTATAGAATAGCTTATACCACCGGCACTACCTGAACCGTCGCCTCCTGAAGCGTTGATAGCTTCTTGTGCTTGTAAACTCCCCCAAAGCAGGAAGAAAAGCACAATAATAGTTTGTTGAGTGTTGAAAAACATAAATGATACAATTGATAATAATTCTAACATTAAAGCGATATGATCACGCTGTCATTAACCTAGTGTCAAAATCCCCCAGACATAACCACCCTTTTTTAAATTTTTTTTGAAAAAATGTTTTTTCAATAGATTTGGAGTATAATTGGCTTGTGACTGACACTACTTTATATGAAGCTATCTTCCAGGACCCACTTGTTAAACATGTTGAAAAAAGGTGGAGAGGTGCAAAACCTGGCCATTCAGAAAATATGGAGGAAGACGGAGGCGAAAAGCCAGAGAGTGATTCGAAGGGGAAGGGGAAGTGATGAGGATCGACAAGATGTAAGACAAGAAGCTACGATGCTGCTGTATCTGGCCATTCAACAGGAAAGGTTTCGTGGAAAAACGGATGCGGAACTGATCGCTTTTTATAATCAAACCTTTCTTTTTGTATGGATGGACCGGGTTCGGAAGCGCGACCAGATGCCAATGAATGTACTTGAAGAATATTCTGGCCCAATAGACCAATCAGTTGAAGAAATCCTCATTCAATTGGAGATCGAAACAAAGGCTAAACGCAAATTGGAGGAATGTCTCAAAAAACTGGATGAGAAAGGGGTAAAAATTATCAAATGGAGATACTTTGAAGTTCCTCCTTTTTCCTGGGAGGAGATTGCTCAAAGGTTAGCATATAACACAGCACAGACGGCACAAAATAAAGGAGGAAAAGGAATGAAGCAGCTTCGGATTTGTATGGGAGGTTGAAATCAATTGGATAAATAGTTATTTTATCAGAAGGATCATGGCCTGGGAAAAAACAGACGACGAAATTATTGCCTACTTGTCTGGCGAATTCACACCAGAAGAGGAAAAAGCTTTTGAAAAAAGGCTTCAGGAAGAACCTTCCCTTGCAGGTGCTTTAGAGAGACATCGTGCATTTGAGGAAAAATTGCGGAATTATGGCGCTTATAAACAAAAAATAGAGGAGATAGAACAACTTAACCAGCAGTTTTCCCAAACGCAGAGTACGAGTCGTAGATATACTTATGTTTACCTGGCTGCAGCCGTTCTGGCAATATTAATTGCTGTTATTTGGTTTTTACAACCAGATCAAAAGTATACTCCTGAAGAGTTAGTCGCTGAGTTTTTTGTCCCTCGTTTCGCTCCGGATATTGCCGGTCAGGGAGAAGATGCTGAGCAGATTTTACGCATGGCGCACAGTCGTTTCAATCAACGATCATTTGATGAAGCAATAAATTTATATAAAGAGGTCCTTTCTTCCGACAGTCTTAATGCTACTCTGCGGGTAGAGGCTCAGTTCTATCTTGGTCAAAGCCTTATGAAGCAAGATGATTTTGACGAGGCACTACATTATTTGAATCGCATCACTGATGGTCCTTATTCTCAACTTGGTCAGTGGTATACAGCTCTGTCGTATCTTGCCTTAAATCGGACTGAAGAAGCCAGAGTAATCCTTGAAAAAATTGCTCAAAACCCCACTCACGACCAATATAAAGATGCCGGGTCTTTA
>JAGQVA010000733.1 GCA_020438265.1 Bacteroidota bacterium | reverse complement strand
ATGCGCCAGATAAATGGCTGGAGTGAGTACAACTGCCATCAAAAATTTGTAGACATAGTTGACCGTACCTGTCGCAATAACCTGGGGAATTGTCCATCTTTGATCGCCAGCCAGAGCATAAAAAGCGACAAATAGTACGACATAACTGTCAATAAACTGGGAAACCAGTGTTGATCCGGTGGCGCGAATCCAGATATTTTTGGAGCCGGTTATTTTTCTCAGTTTATGAAAAACGGTTACATCGACCAATTGGCCAATCAAAAAAGCAATTAAAGAACCAACAATAATGGCCATTCCCTGACCTAAAATTCGGGTATAAGCAGTATTAATAGAGGGTTGGATATCGGAATGGATGTCTTGCCAGAAACCAGCAGGCTCTACCGAAATCGAAAAATATACCATCACAAAAGCGTAACTGATCAATCCTACCGCCAGAAAAGACAAAAGCCGAACACCGCGACGACCATAATATTCGTTGATGACATCGGTCATAATAAAAACGACCGGCCAGAGTAAAACGCCTACTGTCAGGTTAAATGATAGGCCTGATTCCCCAAAGAGAGTCATACTGACAGGATCAAATCCTAAAGACGCTTCGAGAGAAAAGATCTTTGCGGAAATAAATTCAGCTACCAGGGCATTGGTAATAAAAAAACCACCCAGGATAATAAACAAAAGGTTCTCTTTTTTATACATAAGGGGTCATTTGCTTTCCTGAAATAACACTTTAGTTAACAGGAATGCAAACCCTTTGTTTTAACCAAGATCTTTCAGGTTAAAAACATATCCCTCCTTGGCCAGCATCGTGTTGGGAAAGACAGATCTGGCTTCATCCAGAATCGGTTGTAAGTTCTTGTAACGAGCAGAAAAATGCCCTAAAAGAAGTTGTCTTACCTCAGCTGATCTGGCAATCTTCCCTGCCTGAAGAGCGGTACTATGGCAGGTTGCTTCAGCCCGGTCCTTCATATTGTGGAGGAAAGTAGCCTCGTGATACAAGAGTTTGGTATGTTTGATATGCTCAATCAATTCTTCGTGATAACTGGTATCGGAGCAATAAGCAAATGAAAGTGGATTATCAGGGGGAAGCAGTACTTCTTCCGGATGAACGGTTCGTCCGTTTTCCAGGGTAATAATATTGCCTTGTTTGAGTAAATTGAAATAATTATTGGGAATTTCGAGTGCTTTCGCTTTATAGAAATCGAATTTGGGGCGCTTGTTAACTTCCTCAAACTTAAATCCCCGGCAAAAAATCCGGTGCTCTAAAGGCAAACACCGTACACGGTACCTTTCTGTGTCATAGATAATATCTCCCACAGCAAAATCCTCCATAGGAATAAACTCCAGTTCATAATTCAGATAACTATGTGTCTGGGCGAATACCAGATCAAGGATTTGTTTGAGACCAGATGGTGCGTACAGTTTTAAAGGGAAATTGCGCTCGTAAAGGCTGAGTGAATTGAGCAATCCCGGCAATCCCAGAATATGGTCTCCGTGAAGATGGGAGATAAATATGACGTCCAATCTGGCAAATTTAACCCGGTGCTTGATCAACTGCATTTGAGTGCCTTCCCCACAGTCTACAAGGTGATGACGATCATTGATAGTAACTACCTGAGCAGAGGGCAATCTGGAATTAGTAGGAATCGCTGCACTGGTTCCCAGAATCTGAACTTGAAACACTTATATTATTCTTTTTTTTAGATTTTTGCAATAATGAGGAATAGTTGGAATAATTATGCCAAATTGAGTGAGGCGTGAAAAAATCGGGATATGAAAGATCTTTCGACGATCAGATTATCCTTCTGTTTCTCCTAATTCAGTCTCATCGCTAAGCTCCTTTTCCACCTCATGCATAAAAATAGCTTCAATCGCTTCGGATTCGGTCGGCAGTAAATTGAGAACCGATTCGAGATGCGAAATTTTTATGAGTTTTTCGACGTGGCTATTGATATGACAAATGACAAAAGCTCCATTTGTCTCAGGGCTAGAGAATAAACGATTGGCCGTTAGAATAGCACTCAATCCAGAGCTATCCACATATTTTACCTCATCAAGGTTAAGAATAACATTCGTAACTCCCATCGTGTGTAATCTGATAAATTCGCTTTTCAGATCAGGGGAAATTCGGGAATCCAGTTTTTCTTCATTCAGCTTTAGGGCCAGATATTTATCGTGTGTTTTAGTTTCAAACCTCATTTCACAAGGGTTAATTAAATTATCGGCCAAAGATACACAATCTTAAGCTTTTCCCACAAACTCGCGCGCTTCAATTTCCCAATATCTACCCTAAACCTTCACAATCTTTGAGTAAAAGGTGTAAGGTTGAAGGCAGAAAAGATCTCATTCCTTATCTTTGTACCCATGACAGAAAGCATCAAATCCCAACGTGAAATTCTTGATAAACTACAAATCGAGAAACTGAATCCCATGCAGCATCAGGCATTTCGTGTGATACGCTCTGCTGCTGAAATTATTCTTCTCTCTCCGACAGGTACCGGAAAAACACTGGGTTTTTTGTTGCCTCTGATTGAATTGCTCGACCCTGAAAAGGATTCTGTTCAGGCTCTGATACTGGTCCCTTCCCGGGAACTCGCCATGCAAATTGAGCAGGTTGCCCGTGAAATGGGGACGGGATATAAAATGAATGCGGCTTATGGAGGACGATCAATCAGGAAAGACAAAACAGAACTGAAACATCCACCGGCCATTTTGGTGGGGACGCCGGGGCGTATTGCCGATCATATTCGTCGTGGGACAATTGATCCATCCTCTATTCAATTTTTGGTACTTGATGAATTCGACAAATCTTTGGAAGTCGGATTTACGGATGAGATGAAAGAAATTCTGGAAGCATTGCCCAACCTGCAGAAAAAAATCCTTACCTCTGCTACCAAAGCCCTGTTCATTCCGCCGTTTGTCAATTTGCAAAAACCGGAATATATCGATTTCCTCGATGAAGGTGTTTCTGATCTGCAAATCCGGTTAATTATTTCTCCCCAAAAAGACAAATTGAGTACACTGGTAGAAGCACTGAGACATCTGGGAAATCAGCCCGGAATCGTGTTTTGTAATTTTAAAGATTCTATTCAACGAGTGAGCGATTTTCTTACGCAGAATAACATTCCTCATGGGTGTTTTTATGGTGGAATGGAGCAGATTGACAGGGAACAGGCGCTGGTTAAATTCCGCAATGGTACGCATCAATTATTGATTGCCACAGACCTGGCTGCCCGTGGGATTGATGTACCGGAAATTCGTTTCATTATTCACTATCATCTGCCTTTGAAAAGCGAGGAATTCACCCACAGAAATGGCCGTACGGCGCGTATGCATCAGGATGGAACAGCCTATGTCCTGAAATGG
>JAGQVA010000732.1 GCA_020438265.1 Bacteroidota bacterium | reverse complement strand
GATGATTATGAGCGTGTATAAGGGGGCTGTGGAAGATCCCTCCCTGCGGTCGGGATGCCCCCAAAGGGGGAAAATGCCCTTTCGCCAATTAGGCGTAGCAATTCCTCCCCACAATTGGTGGGGCATCCCGAGCAAAGCGAGGGATCTCCCCAAAAATCCCACCACCACAGAACAAAACAAAACACGAAAAAAAATCATCCTTCAGCTATATTATCTCTTTTTTGTTAAATGAACATCGCATGTTAAATACACTCTCAATTAAGTAATTCTCCCTGTTATTTTATGTGCGAAGCCCTAAAAAACCTTAACTTAGTAGCACCATATCATTAGCTCCTATGACGCAGACGCTGATCCGAATTGTACTATTATTCACAATCCTGTTGCCAGGTGCTCCCTCTGGTGCCCTGCGCAATCCCGTCGTACTTATCCAATCCGGCACGGGATTCCTGGTTGGTAACCGGGGCGAAACCCTCTATTTCGTCACAGCTCTCCATGTGCTTGAAAATCCCTCACAAATAAATATCCGCTTTTTCAGCCGCGAAACTGCTCAGGCCAAACCCTTTCAGAGTAATGATGAATGGGATGTAGCCGTCCTTACCTGTCAAAAACCTTCCGGTTATCGCCTGCCTCCTTCCTTTGCTCTCGCCAAACAAAACCCATCCGTCCGCGATGAAGTCATCACCATCGGCCATCCCATTGGCAATGACTGGTATATCAATTATCAGGACGAGGTTATAGATCTGGAATACAATTTTAACCCCAATCTCTTCACCATTACTCCGGCTGGCGTAGCCAGGGGCAATTCCGGCGGCCCGGTGTTAAACGAAGCCAACGAACTCCTGGGAATTGTCCGCGAGGAAGATGAATTCAAAGCCGTATGCGTGAGTTATGGCCTTCTCGCGCGGATGCTCAATACCTGGAATGTCCCCACCAATCTGATGGTAGGAGTCGCTTCCGTTTCCAGTTCTGTCAATAACGATGAAGAAATCAATTACAAAACCTATCTTCAGGAGGCAGAATATCACTATGGAAATGGAAGCTGGGCTTTGGCGGAAAAGGCTTATCAGGCAGCGGACAAACTTCGCCCTTCGGCAGATTTAAAAGCCAAAATTAAAACCTGCCAGACTGAAGCAGCCAGAGATCTGGAATACGATCGTTTGCTTAATGAAGGACTGAATACCTTTGATCCACAGACCCGATTGGATATATACTTCAGAGCGCAAAAACAGCGGAATAAGAGTCAGATTCAGGAATTGATTCAGCGGACAAGGGATTTGATTGATGCTGCAAAATCATCTGAAAAGTCGAATGAGCGGCCAGTTTTGAACGCTACTTCAGAAAACTATACAGATCCTCTGGTGGGGGAGATGGTTTTTGTTAAAGGGGGAACTTTTATGATGGGTTCAAAAGATGGTGGTTCTGATGAGAAGGAAACTCATGATGTGACCGTCCCTGACTTCTATCTGGGGAAGTTTGAGGTTACCCAGGGGCAGTGGAAGGCGATTATGGGGAATAATCCCAGCTATTATAAAACCGATGATAATTACCCGGTAGAAACTGTCTCCTGGGAAGATGTTCAGAAGTTTATTCAGAAGCTGAATGAGAAGTCCCGGTACACATACAGGCTCCCCACAGAGGCGGAGTGGGAATATGCTGCCGGAGGAGGAAGCCAAAACAGGACGAAATATGCCGGGACAGATAAGGAGAGCGAATTGTATTTGTATGGGAATTTTTGTGATAAAAATTGCACTTATGATAGTTGGAAAACGAAAGATCAAGATGATGGGTATAAAAATACCGCTCCGGTTGGGAGCTATAAAGAAAACCGACTGGGTTTAAACGATATGTCCGGTAATGTCTGGGAGTGGTGTGAGGACTGGTATCATGATTCTTATAAGAATGCTCCGAATGATGGGTCAGCCTGGTTGTCTCCTGAAGGCACTTGGCGTGTTCTTCGCGGCGGTAGCTGGGGCAACCTACCGCAGAACCTGCGGGTGAGCAATCGCGGCCGCTACTCGCCCGACGACCGTGTCAACGTTATCGGTTTCCGTCTCGCCAGGACCCCTTGATTTTTGCCTGACCGAAGGGAGGGGTCTTATCTTTTTACTTTTTTTGAAATTTTTTGAATATAGCCATGCATAATCGTCATGGTTAACTGTCTTTAGTATGTAGATAATTGGGATAGCTATATATAGGGTAAAAGGTCTATATATAGCATGAAAAAACATCTTACATACATGGAATCAAACATCCTCACCATTTCCTTTGATCCGGAGAGAGAAGCATTTGCGACCGAAGAACTCGAAGATTTCTGCATTAACAAGAAAATACATTCTCTTCGGGAAGAGTTTTTTATGTATCAATCCAAACCTTTCTGGACAATATTCATTCAGTTTGAGCGGGTAGTTGAGAGGGAAAAGAATATCGAAGTACAATTATCCGAGCCTGAAAAGCTTTTATTCAGGCGATTAAAAGGCTGGCGAAAGGAAAAAGCCAGCCAGGAAGGATTACCGGCATATATGGTAGCTTCCAATCAACATCTTGTGGAAATGGTAAAAAGGAGAGTCCGAACTTTGGCAGGTTTTGATTCAATCAAAAGTTTTGGAAAAAAGCGCATTGAAAAATATGGAAAAGAAATTATCACATTAGTCCAAAAATTTGAGCAAAATGAGCAAGGCAAATAATTATCCGGTTTTTATCAAATGGTATAAAACGCTGGACTGGATTCTTGACAGGTGTGAAAAAATGCCCAAACATGTTCGGTTTTCCATCAGTAGCAGAGTGGCAGGAATTGCTCTTGATGTGCAGGAGAAAATTATTGAAGCTATATATAGGAAGGAGCGGAAAGAGATATTAAGTAGTATTAATCTCGATCTTGAAAAACTGAGAGTGTTTTTCCGGATTATTTTTGAGCGAAGATATATTAGTGAAAAGCAGTATGCTTTTATTTCTAATGAAATTAATGAAACCGGGCGTATGATCGGAGGGTGGATGAGATGAAACGACATGGGCATTTATTTGAGCGATTATGTGATTTTGGGCATTTGTATCATGCATTCCGAAAGGCAATCAAAGGAAGTGGGCATACAATGGAGAGTCGGGATTTCTGGTATCATCTTGAATATGAACTATTGTATTTGAGTAATCAGTTAAGGAATGGGTTTTATACTCCCAGTCCTTATCGCCAGTTTCAGATTTATGAACCGAAGAAAAGAATTATTTCTGTAGCTCCTTTTTGTGATCGGGTAGTCCATCATGCGGTAGTGATGCTTCTTGAATCAATTTTTGATCCTACTTTTGTTTTCCATTCTTATGCAACCCGTAAAGGCAAAGGCACTCAGGCAGCAATTTTACAAGCGCAAAG
>JAGQVA010000731.1 GCA_020438265.1 Bacteroidota bacterium | reverse complement strand
CATGCTATACGATGACGAAAGAGGGATACGAAAAAACTTCCTGGGAAAAAGCACATCAATGGGCAGAAGAGGGACCAGCAATAGGAGGTGAAACAGATTGTGGTTTTCAAGTAGAATATAGTATCGATCAGGACTCCTCCCCCATTTTAATCGCCAAGATCTCGAAAGCATAAGAATCAGTCAAAATATGCATTCAAATAACCCGGTAAAAAGGTAGCACTGATCTTTTTACCGGGTTTATTTCGCACGGATTTTACTACACAAAAACCTTCCGGAAAATTTCAAAAAAAATAAAATGACAAATCTAATTTTGGATCGGGCTGAAGAGCTAATCATCAAAGCCAAAGCCAAAGCAGGTAAAGAAATGCAGGTTATTGGCAATACTAACTGGCTTGGACTGGTACCTGCCCGCGAGAGCGCGGTCAATATGGTCAGACATGCGTTTAGTCAAACAGAAAAGATTATTAAAAATGCCTTACAAACGACTAGTGGCAATGAGGAGGTTCAGGAAGCGTGGAATTTATTTGCTACAACGCAACTGGATATAGCTCAATACATCATTGAGCGGGAAGTATCTACAGAGCTACAAATCGCTCAATTACAAGGTTTTTCCATTTCCATAAACCACCAAAGAGAAGAATTTGAAAAGATTAAAGAACTTGCTCCACAAGATATTACTCAAGACTTGAAAACCTTTTCGGGTGCAAGCAAATCGGCGAGTAATCTTTTAAAAGAAGTTGCTACCAATCCCATAAAATACTATGATATTGCTCATCAATTTATTACAGGAAAAGTAGCAAAAGTGCTACCAAAAGCCTTCACCTCAAAACTGCCTTCAGCCCCTGATACAACTGTGTTTATTGACTTTTTAAAAAAACAGGGAGCTACATCTGATAGTTTTTTGAACGGAAGAGCATTCTTTACAAATGCTGTAAAATGGCTCGGTATTGCCCAGATTGGTTTTGCGATAACAACCGTTATTTTTGAAACTTTTTCCAATCAGGGAAAATGGTCAAATACGTTTGCAAGTGCTGTGGTTGCAAGTGGAGCTGGAATTGCTCTTGGTTCTGTCATAACTGGCTCTGCTGTTACTTCTGTAATCACTGCGACACTTGCAGTTGCAGGAGTTACTGCGGAAGTACCTCCGATCGCGGCTGCCGTTATTGCAGCAGGGATTGTGATTTTATCAGCAATAGCTATTTCGGCTCTGTTTGACGCACTCATTGACCTGATATTTGATACAGATGGGATTCCTCCCAGTATGAGGTTAAGCATGACATCCCGGACTTTTAGCAATATGAGTACCCAAATGTCCTCAAGCATGGCTTCCTCGATGGTGTCTCTGCCCCGTTAAATTCATGGGTTGATATATAAATCCAAATCAAGGTGAAAAATGGGTTATTCTCATCGAATGTTTTTTTCGGTTTCTTTTGAGAATTCCTGTTTTTCGCCTTCACAAACCCAATTATCCCAAAAAGAATAGTATTTTAGCTTGCAAGGATAAAACTACAAGGACTACAGGCGAAATCGGGAAAAATTATATTCCGGATTTTGCCCAACTACTACTTAATTATGCAGGTTAAATCAAATACTTCTCCATTATCATTTGTTGAAAAGGTTGGCTATGGGGTTGGAGACATGGCGTCGAACTTCTACATGGGTTTCTTCAACATATTTTTGCTTTATTATTATCTGGATGTCTGGGGAATTTCACCGACAGGTGCCGCAACCATGTTTCTCGTTACCAAAATTATTGATGCAATCAGTGATCCGACGATGGGATTGATTGCAGACAGAACGGAGTCAAAATGGGGGAAATATCGGCCTTATATTCTTTGGATGGCCATTCCTTATGCTTTGCTGGGGTATCTTTTATTTTTAGGACCAGACCTTTCTGAAATGGGCAAATTGATCTTTGCTTATGTTTCCTATTCTCTGGTGATGCTGGTATATACTGCGATTAATGTTCCTTACTCCGCCTTGCTGGCAGTCATCTCTCCAGTATCAGAAGAGCGGACCAAAGCCACACAATTCAGGTTTATATTTGCTTCTTTGGGAACATTACTGGTTGGGGCTTCAGCCAAACCGCTGGTTGATTTTCTGGGCGGAGGAAATGAACTGCTCGGCTTTAGGCTGACTATTATCCTCTTTGCGATCTTATCATTACTCCTTTTCTTTTTCACCTTTGCTTCAACGCGGGAGCGCATTCGTCCGGAAAAACACGATTCCAGCATTAAGGATGACCTGGATGTGTTGCGAAAGAATATCTCCTGGATTATCCTGGCAGTTTGTAGTATTTTGATTGTCGTAGGTCTGGTATCAAGAATTTCTTCTACAGCCTTTTACACAAAATATAATATGGCTTTCGGGGATGAAAAAGTCCTTTGGTGGATGGATCATACCACACTGATCATTACTTCCGGATTTGTTGGACAATTATTCGGCGCATTAATTACTCCTTCCTTATTGAAATTTTTTGACAAACGCCGTCTGATGATTGTGATGAATCTGATATTTGGCGTATCAATTTTCTCAACCTATTTTATTCCCATTGATCAGTATTTTATGACGCTTGTTTTCTATACAATCGGAATCTTTTCTTTTGGCGTCATTATTACCCTGCTTTTCTCCATGTACACCGACTGTGCAGAATATGGGGAATGGATGTCTGGCCATAATAGTGCAGGCCTGACGGTTTCGGCTTCCATGTTTTCCTTAAAATTTGGTTCAGCCGTAGGAAGTGCCATTCCGGGTTATATCCTGGGTTGGTATGGATTTGTCAAGGATATACCCCAAACAGAGAATGCCCTGACAGGGATTGATTTGTCATGGAATATTGTCCCTGGCGTTTTCTTTTTAGTGGCGGCTCTGCTGATGATTTTTTATAAGCTTGATGGAAAGACGATGGAAAAAATTGAACAGGATTTATTGGAGAGGCGTGGGAAAAAATCATTGGATTAGCGTTTATACAGTGAATTTTCTGTTTATTTCAGACCTTCCAGGTTTCAAAAACCTGGAAGGTCTTTAAATAATAAATCATTCAGAATAACCTTCAATTCAAATTAGGTTTCTGCCGTTTCCCCACCATCAAAGTATAAGATGAAAACACCAATGCCTGGATAATGAGCGCAATCACTACCAAAATCGACATTTCCAGATAAGAAATAGTAACGCTTCCCAGAGCGATCTTACGGCTTTTCTTCTGTAGAATTTCTCCTTCCGTCGTCTGAATTTCAGAGAGGGCCAACAGCGTCTGAATAGCGTTATGGATTTTTCCGTTGTAAATGGGGAAATTCATTTGGGAATAAAATTCAGCATTTGTACCATAAGCACTGAGAAACTCTGTTTCCAGCCTTTTCATATCCA
>JAGQVA010000730.1 GCA_020438265.1 Bacteroidota bacterium | reverse complement strand
ATTGTTGGAATGATTATTAAGAATCATTTTATCTCTCGCCGCTTTAAAAAGCTGCGCAATAAAAGGGAATTCTCTCATTCTGGCGAATGACTGATTTGATTATCCCGGGGATAAATGGCATTCATTCGGTAGAATGAAAGACTCCCAAATTATTGCGCCGCTTTTTAATGGCTCTCATATCATTGCGCCGTTTTTTAAAGCGGCGCAATAAAAGAAAAATCAAACTCCAATGAAAAAAATCACTATCAGCCTCCTCACGCTCTTTGCAACAATGGCTTCCTTTAGCCAGTCCTCCCTCCTCGTTGACGCCTCATGGCTAAAACCCAAAATCACTAATCCTAACCTCATTATCTTTCACGTCGGCAGAAAAGACCTCTATGACAAAGAGCACATCCCCGGAGCACAATTTCTTTCTTCTGATGAATTTACTGTTGATGAAAATGGGGGAGTCTTTGACCTGCCCTCTGATGAAAACCTTAAAGCCATGCTGGAGAGCAAAGGCGTAAAACAGAATTCAGAAATTATTATTTACACCGGAGTGAATTGGGTGCCTGTTACCACACGCCTTCTATTTACTCTGGATTATCTGGGACTCAGGAAACAGGCTCATGTCCTGGACGGAGGACTTATAGCCTGGAAAGCAGCAGGAGGAGCAGTTACGAATGAAATACCCGTAGTAGAAAAAGGCTCAGTTAAGATTAACCCAGATAAGAACCTCCTGGTAACCAAAGAGCAGGTGAAAGCTGCTTTAGAAACGAGTACAAAAATCATAGACTGTCGCGCTGGTGTTTTTTATCAGGGAATAGAAGTGAATCAAATGCATGGAGGACGAAAAGGGCATATTCCCGGGGCGAAATCTATTCCTTTTACCAGTTTGTATGAAAAAACAGAATATGGTTCTTATGAATTTTTATCCAAAGATAAACTTCAGGAAATCTTTGATGGCCAGGGCCTGGAAAAAGAGGATTCCATTATTCTCTATTGTCATATTGGCCTTCAATTGACCATTGTATACACTGCCGCGCAATTGCTGGGCTACAAAAATGTGAGAGTCTATGACGGTTCTTTTCACGAATGGGGCCCGGATGAATCATTACCAGTTGAAACAGAATAAGATGAATAAACAACCTCAGCCTTATTGGGACCCATATATCTGCGGAATTGGACTCGGACTGGTTCTCCTGGCTGCATTTGTGGTGATGGGCAGGGGAATCGGAGCCTCAGGAGCGATGACTTCACTCGTGGCTACCGGAGTCAAAACCATTTCCCGATCCCATGCCGAAGCCAATGCTTTTTATATGGGTTATCTTGGCGACGGAACCATTCACCCACTCAAAGACTGGCTGGTTTTTGAAGTCCTGGGCGTGATCATTGGTGGATTTCTCTCTGGTTTCCTCGCGAATCGAACCAGGATTAAAGTTGAAAAAGGAAACCTGATTTCCAATCAAAATCGCTTCATTTTTGCATTTTTCGGGGGAATTATCATGGCCTTTGGAACAAAACTCGCGCGAGGCTGCACCAGCGGACAGGCCCTCACGGGAGGTGCGATGATGAATGTAGGAAGCTGGATATTTATGATTGCTTTATTTGCCGGGGCGTATGCCATGGCTGGATTTGTCAAAAAACTCTGGATATGAACGGACCTTTTTATAATTATGGATGGATTGGGGAAGAGGCTAGTTTGATTTTCGCGGTAGTAACGGGGATTGCTTTTGGTTTTTTTCTGGAAAGGGCAGGTTTGGGAAGTGCAAAAAAGCTTTCCGCTCAGTTTTACCTGAGAGATCTTGCCGTTTTCAAGATGATGTTTACAGCCATTATTACCGCGATGTTGGGAGTGTATTTCCTCAACTGGTTTGGTTTTCTCCAGGCAGATATGATTTATCTGACACCGACCTATATTTGGCCTCAGTTGATCGGAGGATTGGTATTTGGAGTTGGTTTTATCATTGGTGGATATTGCCCGGGAACGTCTTGTGTGGCTTCTTCTACTGGAAGTCTTGATGGGGTGATGAATGTTATCGGTTTATTAGCCGGAATTCTTCTATTTGGCGAAGTATATCCCTGGATTGAGCCTTTTTATACGGCGGGTCCATTAGGGCAAATTACCATTGCCCAATACCTGGGGTTACCTGTTGGTTGGGTGGTTTTTGGGATTGTATTCATTGCTTTGGCAGGATTCAAAGTGTCAGAGCACCTGGAAAAAAAATATGCAAACGCATGAAGTTACGTCTGGTTATCATTGCCTTATCTTTAGCTGGAATAGCTTTGCTTTTGGCGCTCCTGGCTCCTAATGGCTGGAATAATGTCAATCAATCCCCACGTTTTATTGATGTAGTTTCTTTAGCCGGAAAGATTAAAAACCGTGAAAAATTACAAATCATTGACCTGCGCACTGAAGAAGAATATAGTGAATTTCATATTCCTTCTGCAATAAATATTCCTTTGGAAGAATGGGGACAATCCAGTCCACAAAACAATCAAACCCTGATTTTTTATTCAGGAGACGACTGGTTGGCTCGCCAACTGTGGAATTCGTTGACAGATTCATTAAAGGAAAAATCATTTATTCTTTATGGAGGGGTGCATGACTGGTATGATAAATTGCTTTATCCTACGCTTCCTTTGAATGCGAAAGAAGAGGATTTGGAATTGAGTGAAAAAGTCCATGAGTTATGCAAGTTTTATGGAGGTTTTGCAGAGTTTGTGGATGATAGTTTATTGATGAATTATTATCAAATGAACCTCAAAGAAGCTGGTTGGCCTGAGCCGGATAGGGTAGTGGGGTTGGTTAGAAAGGGGTGTTAATTTTCAAGGAAGATGGTCTGTAACTCGCAAATATAAGTGTAATTTACCCATTTAAAAGGGTTGTTTTTGGTGAATAAGGGATTAATTTGCATATTTTCCGCAAATATGGGTCAGATATATTGTTAAAGGTGATGTTTTTTCTTTATTTTTGCTTAAAATAAAAAAATGCTAACTCGATTCAGTGTAGATAATTTTAGGTCAATGAAGGACAAGACGGAATTGATCATGACCAAAACCAGCCTTAGAGGATTAAAATCAAATACGTTCGAAGCAGGTAAAAATATTAAGTTAGTAAAATCCGCCATTATTTTTGGCCCTAACGCTTCTGGAAAGAGTAGTTTTTTAAGAGCTTTTAAAGCCCTTGAATATCTTGTACTTAGGTCTGCGCACTTTAAACCTAATGAAAAAATAGCGCCCTATGAGCCATATAAATTAAATACGAGGCAATCCTCAGCGCCAGTTAATTTTGAAATAGAATTTGTTAACAAAGTCAGGTATGAATATTTGGTTTCATTTTCTTCTGATTATATAGTGTCAGAGGAACTGTTTCATTATCCAAATTT
>JAGQVA010000729.1 GCA_020438265.1 Bacteroidota bacterium | reverse complement strand
AACGAACTTCCCCGGGTGAGCTGGGAACTTAGCGGCAACCGCAGTTTTTACTTCGATAATCAGACACTTAATTATGCAGTGAGTGTCACCGATGCTGAAGACGGAAGCACTGCTGATGGAAGTATTTCAGCTGATGCCGTTACCCTGACCATGGATTACCTCGAACGCGGTTTCGATAAAACCATGATTGCCCAGGGGCATCAGGCGCTGGCGGAAGCCTCAATGGCTTCGATTGGCAAAACCCTGATGGAAAACTCGGATTGTAATTCCTGCCACCAGCTGGATCAAAAGTCAGTAGGGCCTACTTTCAAACAAATCAGTGAGAAGTATGGAAATGATCCAAACGCGATCAAAACCCTCGCAGCAAAAGTCATCAAAGGCGGAGGCGGCGTCTGGGGAGAAGTGTATATGGCAGCTCATCCTGCGCTTTCTCAAAGTGAAGCAGAACAAATGGTGAAATACATTCTTTCCGTTTCCGGTAAAGGACAAGTGGGGCCCAAATTGCCTCTGAAAGGAAGTTTTACGACCAATCAGCATATTGGCAAGGGAGATGAGGGATCGTATATTTTTACTGCATCTTATACAGATAAAGGAGGCGAAAAAATTGGTCCTTTAACCACTAGCCAAACCATTACCTTAAGATCTCCCGTTGTACCGGCTTATGCTTTTGATGAAACCGATAAAGCCATGACTTTTGATGTTTCTCCGGATATGATACCCGGTTTGGATGAGGCCATCCGAATTGTGATTGGCAATAAAGGCTCTTACCTCAGATTTAATCAGCTGGATTTGACAGGAATTTCTACGATAGATGTGTATGGAGTAGCTTCTTCCATGTTTGCCTCTGGCGGATTGGTTGAATTCCGTGTGGGTGGAGTAGACGGAGAGCTCATTGGCAGTGTGGATATGGAATCCAGTCTTACCTTGTCGATGTCAGCGGATGATTTAGAGCCTGTTCAGGTGCCTTTGACTACCACCAATGGAATGCATGATGTATATGTGGTTTTCAAAGGAGTGGAAGATGGAAATAAGCCGGTTTGTGCGTTGTTTTCATTGGAATTTAAGACGGATAAAGGAATATAAATTCAATTCAGGAATCACAGATGAGGCATCTGTGATTCCTGAATATTACTCTGCTTCTACCCACCAATCACTCCAAACCTCTGAAGCCCCCACCTGAAACCGCTGCCCGATATACGGACTCACAAATCCAATCCCTTTTTCAACTGCCGCAGCTTTTGACCTCAACACCGGATCAGTCCAGTCATGCAAAGCAAGGCGAAAAGCGCCCCAGTGAATCGGCATCATTTCCCTGGCCTGTATATCAATAGCAGCCTGAACACTCTCTTCCGGCATCATGTGAATTTCTGCCCAGTTTTTATTATACTGTCCACATTCAACCAATGCCAGATCGAAAGGACCATATTTTTCACCGATTTCTTTAAAATGCTCTGCATAACCGCCGTCCCCACTAAAATAGATATTCTGATGTTTTCCCTTTATCACGTAAGAATTCCAGAAGGTTTTGTTTCGGGTAAATCCACGGCCTGAAAAATGGCGTGCTGGCGCTGCGGTCAATTCAATTTGATCCAGTTGGGCACTTTCCCACCAGTCAAGTTCTGTAATATTTTCCGGGCTCACTCCCCAACGTTCTAAATGAGAACCTAATCCCAGAGGTACATAAAAATGTCCGACTTCGCCCTTAATTTTATCAATGGTAGGATAGTCCAAATGATCATAATGATCATGAGAAATCAGCACTGCGTCGATATTTTTTAAATCTTCCAGATCAATGGCTTGTTGGTACGCATATCTTTTGGAAAAAAATGAAACCGGTGCGGCTGCGTCTCCCAACATAGGATCAATCAATATCTTTTTCCCTTCCATTTCCAGCAAAAAAGCAGAATGACCATACCAGGTGAGGAAAGCGGCAGTATCTTCGTTTAGAGAACGGGTTTTCGCAAATTTTACGGGCAGAGGCAATGCAGGATCGGTATAATTCGCCGTCATATATGCCTGGGAAGTTTCCCACATTTTTGCCGGGCCCATATCCATGCTGGTTTCCACCTCATTCACAAACTGATCCCCCTGATAATGCTCAGACTGGCTAATTTTGACCAGTTTTTCTCCTGTGGGATTGGCACCAAATTGTGGGGAATAATTCATAAAAGCGGCAATTCCTAACGCGCCTATCCCCACGATAAACAAAACAATAAACATGATTCCTTTTATAATTCGCCAAATAAATTTCATTTCTATCTCTCTGCTAAAGTGTTGATATCAGGATTTTCTAAAACTTGTTTTTCATAGCCAATTTTGGCCGATTTGATCATGGCTTGCCCCAGATTTACCGAAGTGGTTACTGATCCTGGCATAAGCCTTTTCATAATTGGGAAAAAGGGAGAAAAAATCGGAATCAGGATCTGATATATTCGGGTTCTTGATTTAACTCCTTTCATGGGATGAATGTATCCCGGGCGAAACAAATAAACCGCTTTAAAAGGATAGGATTTCACTGCGTTTTCGGCCCGACCTTTTACTCTGGCCCACATAGTGCTTCCTTTTTCGGTACTATCCGTACTCTGTCCACTGATAAAAGAAAAAGTCATTTCAGGATTTAACCGGGAAAGAACCTCTGCCGCCGCAACAGAATAATCGTAGGTGATTTTCGTGTATGCATCTTCTTCCATCCCGAATGACGAAATCCCCAGGCAGAAAAAACAGGCGTTATAACCCGTTAATTGATCTTCTACTTCTGAATAATCTGTAAAATCCTTAATCAGCAATTCTTTCACTTTCGGGTGAGAAATCTTGCTGCTACTGCGGCCTATAATTAACACCGACTTTACATCGGGATCTTCCAGACATTCGATTAGTACACCACTACCAATCATTCCGGTAGCGCCAAAAAGAATGGCATTTATTTCCTGTTGCATAGCTTTTTAGTTAGTTGTTGCAATAATAAGTAAGTGATTACTAACATCCTATTTTGATTTAGAGAAACTCAATAACTTGCTGATAGACGATTTAAAGGTTGAGATATTTTATAGTAAGTTTATAAGTGAGTAATTACTTTTTTAATCATTGCACCGCTTTAAAAAACGGTGCAATGATATGGGCACTGACATTCGGCATGCTGCCTGGCATGTTGCCTGACAGAATCCTTTGTCAATTGGTAGCCGAATTGGCGATAGAATGGGTTGCATGCCGTTAGGTATGCTCTTAGAATGTGAATGTTGACTGTATTGCGCCGTTTTTTAAAGCTAACGATTCCCCATATCTTTTTACATTTTAACATTTTGCCAGAGAAATCATAATTTTTAGCCCCAAGATCGTCAGGAGGCCCCCGATCGCTTCGCGTCGGGGGTGACAATGC
>JAGQVA010000071.1 GCA_020438265.1 Bacteroidota bacterium | reverse complement strand
CGAAATATTAGAATTACTATTAAAAACCATTTGCTGAAAAGCTGCCTCTGTATTATCATAAATATTAAAATCGCCCATAACCAGGATGTTTTTCCCCTGGCCTTTGACCTGGATATAATTCATAATGGAAATGGCAGAATTTTCTCTTTGAACAGCGTCAGATCCCCCGTTTCCTGCTTTAAAATGAGCCACGATTAAATCCAGAAAGGAAGTATCATTATTTTGGGCAGTTTCCTTTACGTAAAGATGGTAGACATTTATATCCCTCAAACTTCCACTAATAACCTCATTACCAGTTAATTCAAAAATATTGGAATCATAAAACAGCATGTTTACAATTTGTGAACCCGTATTATTGGTTATGGTTGAATTGGCAATATCATTTGTATAATCAAAGGAAAGCGCTTTGATTCCATTGGCATACACAATATTGGGCGATAGTTCATTTACAGTAAAAAGGTGAGGACGATATTCATTGAGCACGGTTCCCAGCCAGTTGTATTTATCACTAATACTCACGCCATCACAAGAATTTCCAAACTGTAGGAGATTGTAATGCATGACCCTGACATTAATCTGGGCGGTTGCGGTAAACGAAATAATGAGGGCAAAAAGGAAAGAAATGATTCGATTCATTCAAGTTGGTTTTTAGAAAAGCAAGTTGGGATTTATAGTTTGGGAACGCAAACCAGAAAAGAGAAAAGGGAAATTATTCACCTCAATTTACCCGCCTGTTTCAAAGCCTGAAAAATCAATTTATCCACCGGAGACACTTTTTCTATATCATCAAAACCTAACCAGACGATTTCAGCAATTTCATGATCTGGGGAAAGATTCCCTGTGAAATCAGCCTGATAACAGGTCATTATAACGAGTTGACCTTCAGGATGGCTATCAGCCTGTGCAGAAAATTGGCCTATATAAGTGATTGACTCTGGAATGCAATCTACGCTCAATTCCTCCTTGATTTCTCTGACCAGTGCCTCCTGGTCTGTTTCACCAGGTTCTCTTTTTCCTCCGGGGATATAATATTTGCTTTTGTCTTTGGAACGGGTGCTGAGGATTTTCCCTTCTTTTATGTAAATGAGGGCAATTTTGTCAATGGGGGGAGGCATACTTGTTATTTTTTGATTTGGTTAAAATCTTCAATTATTTTTTTGAAGCTTTTGGGTAATCGTGCTAAAGTCTGTTCCACCAATTCCTCCGGAATATCCCCATAAAAAGCCTCCGCAATCGCCCCGGAAATACAAGCAATCGTGTCACTGTCCCCACCAATAGAAATAGCTGTGCGAATCGCATCTTCAAAATCTGTAGACTCCAGAAAAGCAATAATCGCCTGAGGAACTGATCCCTGACAACTAACATCAAACTTGTATTCAGGCCTGATTTCGTCAATAGTTTGACTCAGATCGTATTGAAATGTTTGTTCTATATAAGTTTTGATTTCAGACTTGGATTGACCTTTTCTGGCTACAAATATAGCCATCGCCACGGCCTGAGCACCTTTGATTCCTTCGGGATGGTTGTGTGTAACCGAGGCGCTTATTTTGGCTTCTTCCAATACCTCTTCTTCGGTATCAAAAGCATATCCTACCGGACTGACCCGCATCGCTGATCCGTTTCCCCAACTGTTGTAGGGCCCATCGATGATCCCTGTCATCCATTTTCTAAATGTACCTCCAAAGCCAGCCAGAGGATGTTTTTGGGCATATTTTCTGTAAAGTTTCGTATAATCTCCGCCATTGATCAGCTTATCCGCAGTGGCTATTGTGAGCACCGTATCATCTGTATAGCGCGAATCTTTGGTGAATAATTCAAAGGTTTTGGACTTAATATTTTCCTTTTCAAAGCGGGATCCGATCACATCCCCGATAATAGCTCCAAGCATAGTTTTATTTTTTGTGTTAAATATACACATTTATGCAATGATAAACATAAGAAGGGCCTGAATTTTAGAAAATGATATAATTCCGTCGAAAAAAAAATGAGCCATCCCCAATACCTGGAACGGCTCATGTTTGTTGCCTTTTGTAGGCTATTATCTTGATTTCTAGCGATTTATAACGATGAATTTATTCTGTACGCCATTTTTGCTTACTAATCTGCATATATAGGTTCCCACAGCCCTCTGTGATACATTCAATTTAAATTTGTGGTTACCTGTCTGCAAATCTCCGTCATGGATCACCTGGACTAGTCTTCCACTCATATCAAACAGTCCTACATTAACTCTACCTTCCTCAAAGAGAGTGAGGTCTATGATGGTACTTGAACTGGCAGGATTGGGGAATACCTCCAAAGAAGGATTTTGAATATTGGACGCTCCTTCCACTTTTGAAAGAGAAGAACCATTCCAGACAAACTCAACAGAAGGGTTATTATTGACATTCTGGAGTTTGGTTTCTGTGTCTGAAGAATAAGTTGCTCTGAAATAATAATTAAGTGGTAACATTTCCAGCGTTTCAGATGAGGTGTTTATACCAAGAGAAACATAGGTTCCTGTTCCATTTCTGTAAAATAGCTCATCTGCATTTACTGGATTGTTCCCAAAATCTTTCAGACTGACTGTAACCGCAGTTGTCTGGAAGGTCACGGGATTGGTCGTATTGACATTTTTAAGCAAAGACTGCTGATGCCCCAGATATTGTGCTTTGAAATAATAATTGAGCGGCAGCATTTCAATGGTTTCTGAAGTTGTATTGGTACCAAGGGAAACATAAGTGCCACTTCCATCTCTGTAGAATAATTCCTCGGCAGCCAGGGGATCACCATAGGAATCTTTCATTTCTACGGTAACCAGTACTGTCTGGAAAATTACCTCTGGGTCTGAAACAATATTTTGGAGTTTTGTCTGGTCATGTCCCAGGTAGTTCATCTTGAAGTAGGTATTTGTAATGATTCCATCCATGAAAGCAAGCACTTTCCCATTGGCATCGGTTAAGCCTGCACTGTAATAGGTACTTCCAATTCTGTAGAATCCTTCCTGGCCCTGAATTCCATTTCCATAACTATCAATAAGTTTGATATACACAATGGTTTGAGTGATATCACAACCGGAAATAACCACAGAGGTTGCGTAATCCCCAAATTTAAAATTATAAGTTCCAGGGAATAAATAGGTTACGCCAGTTATCTCTCTCCAATAACCAGAGTAATATTTAACACTTTCATGAAAGGTGTAGTCAATTTTGGTTGGTGTGTAGGCAATGGTGAATGATTGCCCTGAAGTTGTACCATCACCCGGAACAATTTCATTTTTGGTTTCTGAAGTTCCACCTGTTGATGCTCTGAAATTAAAGGTTCCGGGGAAAATTTCTATGCTTTTTAACCCACTTGCATCAGTATCCCCAACGGTTCTCCAATAACCTGAATAATAGGCACATGCGACAACGGGAATGGGGGTGGCATCACATCCTTTTACTTCAAAAGTTACCTCTGTGGTATAAAAAGTCATGTCTGAAGAAGCGCCCGGGGTGGTACCATCTCCTGCAATAGCAACATTCTGGACAGAAGAAGTTCCATCTATGGAAGCCCTGAAGTTGTATGTACCCGGGAAAAATTCATCACATCGTAAACCCGAAGAATTGGTATTCCCGATATTTCTCCAATAACCGGAATAAAAAGCTGTTAATACATCTTGCAGAGGATCTCCACCACTTTCTTTTGCATAAATATTTACTTTGGTTGTATAAAAATAGATAGGGGTTGTTGAGCCGGGGGTCGCGCCATCACCAGTGATTGTTGCGCTTTGAGTTGCTGATGTACCATCTTTGGAAGCCCGGAATGTAAAGGTACCGGGAAATAGCTCTCTTGTGGTTAAGCCTGAAGAATTGGTTTCGGGCTGGATTTGCCTCCAATAGCCTGAATAATACTCGGCTTTTACTCCACTGTATGGACTTCCGTCGCTATATTTTGTGTAAAATTCTACTTTGGTAGCATAAAACCAAACTTTTAGTTCAGAGCCTGAAGCAGTACCATCTCCAGGAATATTGACGTTTTGAGTAGCTGAAGTCCCTTCTTTGGAAGCCCTGAAGTTGTAGGAGCCAGGGAAGAGTTCTCTGATCACTTTGCCTCCGGAGACACTTCCAAAATTGCGCCAATAGCCAGAATAATAGTCAATATCAATTCCGGAAAGATTTACCCCATCACTTTTCATGGTGCGGACTTTCACTTGTGTAGAATAAAAAGTTCCGCTGGAAAGGCCACTGACTGTAAGATTTTGCTCAACTTTAGTGCCTTCATATTCTGCCCGGAAATTATACGTTCCGTCAGGAATGTTAAGGCTCGTTTCTCCACTTCCGTCAGTTGTGCCAAATAGTTTCCAGTAGCCATCATAATACATGATTTTGACTCCGGGAAAAGGGGTCGATCCATCGCTTTGATAAACAGTAACACTCATATCCCCAGCCCAGGCTGAAGGTATGGTTGCAAGGAATAGTAAAAAAGCTAAAAGTAGGTTGATAATTCGTTGCATATTATCGAATAGTTTGAGGAGTGAAATTTATTAAATTTCAATATTTAATTTTTCTTGATCATCTGAGTTGAAGATGATAATGACTAATAAGAAATTGTCTGAATGGGTTATTAGGAAGGTAATACCTTTCGCCTTTTACGAAAAAAAGGTGAAACAAAAATTCATGAAAATAATTACAAGAAATAGGGAAACTTATATTTCCCACGGGATTTCCAATATACAAAAATTTAGTTAAAAAATGTATTTAAGCAAGCATTTTTTATTCAAGTTATAAAATGACTGTCCCAATCCGGGACAGTCATTTCAAGCATTTCTAAAGAGAACTTTTTTAGTGTTTGACCACAATCATTTTGTTTTCAATTCCCTTTTCACCAATCATTCTACAGATGTAGGTTCCTTCAGGTTGATTTGTAAAATTGAGCTTAAACTTGTGAGTACCTTCCTTCAGAGCTCCTTCATGAAGCACCTGAATTGTTCTTCCACTCATATCAAAAATGGCCAGAAATACCTTATCATCATCATAAAGGGTAATATCCAGTATTGTTTTTGAAATAGCTGGGTTCGGATAGATATTCAGTTCGGGGGCTTTAAAGGTACCGGCTAGATCCACTTTTGAAAGGGAGGTACCGTTCCATACAAACTCAACAGAAGAATTACTATTGACATTCTGGAGTTTTGTGTCAGTGTCGGAGGAATAAGTTGCTTTGAAATAATAGTTGAGCGGCAACATTTCCAGCGTTTCAGATGAAGTGTTTGTACCAATTGAAACATAGGTTCCTGCTCCATTTCTGTAAAACAGTTCATCTGCATTTAATGGATTGTCTCCCAAATCTTTCAGACTGACTGTAACAGCCTTGGTTTTGAAAACCACTGGATTCGTTGTATTGACATTTTTGAGCAAAGTCTGTGCATGTCCCAGGTACTTCGCTTTGAAATAGTAATTAAGTGGCAACATTTCAATGGTTTCAGAAGCGGTACTGGTTCCCAGTGAGACATAAGTTCCACTTCCATCTCTGTAAAATAATTCCTCAGCAGCCAGAGGATCTCCATAAGAATCTCTCAGTTCCACTGTAACCGCAGTTGTCTGGAAAATGACTTCAGGATTTGAAATAATATTTTGGAGTTTTGTTTGAGTATGCCCCAGATATTTCATTTTGAAATAAGTATTGCCCAGATTTCCATCCATAAAGGCCGTAATCTCTCCATTCACATCGGTTAAACCTGCGCTATAATAGGTTCCCCCAATTCTAAAGAATCCTTCCTGACCCTGAATCCCGTTTCCGTTACTGTCAAGTAGCTTGATATAAGCAACCGTTTGAGTGATGGCACAACCTGAAATGGCGATGGTTTCAGTATTTGAGCCAAAACGGAAATCGTAGGTTCCGGGGAACATATAGGAATCACATGGAAGATTGATCCAGTGGCTTCCATAGTCATTATATTTGACTGTACCTCCATAGTTGAAACACACCCTGGTCGGATTAAATTCAACTGTAGTTGTCGGACTAACGCTGACAGGTTCCAGTGTAATAGGCAATTCTTTGACTGTATAGAGGTTTTTGGCTCTAAGCGTATAAGTACCAGGGAAAAGTTCAATAGAAGATTTTCCATCTACACCTGTGTATTGAGGATCGAGGTCAATCCAGTGGCTACCATAATCATTATATTCCACTTCTATACCTGAAACGGGTGAATTATTATCACAATCCTTGACCAGTCCAACAGCAAGGGAAGTCTGAAATTCGACTATATCGGAAGTCCCTGAAGTCAGGATTTCGAGATCGTTTTGCTGATAGGAATAATTCTTCTTGGCTCTAAAGGTGAAGTTTCCGGGGAATAGCTCGATGCTGGAATTTCCGTTGATATCTGTGTATTGGGGATCGAGGTCAATCCAATGACTTCCATAATCGTTGTATTCGACTTCAATTCCTTCAAAATCACTTCCATCGTGTTTGGAGACATGAGCGACATATTCTGATGTTTGAAATTCTACTACACCAGAAGTGCCAGAGGTGAGAATTTCATGGTATTTATTCTGATAGGAATAATTTTTCTTGGCTCTGAACTGGTAATTTCCAGGGAAGAGTTCAATACTTGAGTTTCCATTAACATCGGTATACTGAGGATCCAGATCAATCCAGTGACTACCATAATCGTTGTATTCAACTTCAATATTCTGGAAATCTGTTCCTACAGAATTGGTAACATGAGCGATATATTTGGAAGTTTGGAATTCAATGGTTCCTGAAGTTCCGGAAGAGAGAATTTCCTTCGACACTACCTGAACAGAGTAATTCTTTTTGGCCCTGAAGTTATAATTTCCAGGGAAAAGCTGGATGCTGGAATTTCCGCTAGCATCAGTAAGTTGGGGATCAAGATCAATCCAGTGGCTACCATAGTCATTATATTCAACCTCAATATTAGCAAAATCACCACCTGAAGAGTTCGAGACATGGGCCAGGTATCGGGATGTCTGAAAGGTCAGTACATTGGGGCCTGAGGTGATGTCCTGATAAGAATAGTTTTTGGAAACCCTGAATTTCCATGGTCCTGCCGTAAGATTGGTTGCAAAGAGGACACCATTGGCATCTGTTGTTCCTACATCTACAAAATGACTCCCATAATCATTCCGTCTTACCAGCATGTTGGGAAGGGGAGAGCCATCGTGTTTTTTGGTCAGGAAAATATAGACAATATCAGTCCATTCACAACCACTGATATTAATGACTTCCTGGTAAGTGTTATTAAAATTGAATGTATAATTACCGTGAAGTAGATAGGTCGGATTACTATAGGTTAACCAGCCATTCTGATAAATCTTAATGATGCCATCAAAAGTAAGAGCCACTTTGGTTACGTCAAAAATGACATCCTGTGCTGCTCCGGATATCGCTACCCCATTTTGCTGGCTGCTTCCATTATTCAGGTACATCCTGAATGTATAATTACCCGGAAGCAATTCTGTCGTAGTATTGGCACCATAACTTCCCGACCAGCCATTTTGGTAGTGTTTGGCGGTGCCACCAGTTACGGCAACATCGTCACAGTCTTTTAATACAGGGGTTACTGTTACAGTGGTAAACAAAACTGTCTGTGAGGCTACCGGATTAATTGTGATTGAACTTTTTTGCTCTGAACCATTATTAAAATACATATTGAAAGAATAGCTACCTGGAAGCAGTTCTGTACTTGTATTGGAGTTATAGGAGCCAGACCAACCATTCTGATAATGTTTTACTGTGCCAGATAAGGGGTCTCCTCCAGAGGTTTCCAAAGCAGGTGTGACAGTTACTGTATTAAAAAAAACGGTTGTAGTAGTCGTAGGAACCACCATTTGTTGAGATCCATTATGATAATACATTCTATAGGTTACGCTCGCCGAACTGGAAGTAACTGAAAAATTTCCATTTCCATCATTCGGGGAACTGGACCAACCGCCATCATAATATTGAAGTGTGGCTGTATTCGCGTCTGCAAGGGTATTACCATCGCTATCGCGTAGTTGTACTGTGATGCTAACAGCCCAGGTTGATGGAATAATCAACAAGAGAAAGCATAGTGTAGAAAGTAAGTGGCCGATTTTTTTCATGTAATTGAATTTAAATAAGGGAATTTTTGGAAAAAGGTATAACAATCTAATCTTGAAAAACTCAAGACAGATGAATCCAAGCAGGGGTAAGGAACAATTTGGTTTAAAAGTTAGGATTTGGCGGGATCCTATTTAGATGTAACTCAGGGGCTCAATTAACGAATGAAAATTCTGTTAATTCTTAGAATGTATATTTGTTGTTTTATGCAATATATAAAAAATAAAATGACTTTGACAAATTGAAGGCAAAGTTAAATTGAAATTTCGCTTTTGGTATAGCTCATCGGCCTCCAGAGGTTCTATTGTGTGATTTCTCTCAAAAAAAGCGTTTGGTTTCTACATTGTTTTTAGTGATTTATCTTATTTTTTTGTCGTTTTTTTTGACAAATTAATTGCGAGGTAATATGCGGCATGACAAATAGTTGGCTCATCGAAAGTAAAGTGTTTCTCAAATTCTTTTTATTATTTCCCAGAATCATCTCAAAACGAAATATTTTGTACAGGAGATTATTACGAAAAATTTATTATTTAAAAACGTTTAAGGGTTTTGAAATGTGAAAGGTTTGAAAGGGATAGTAAGTAATTCGTGATAATCATTATTATAAAAAAAACATATCTTAGTGAGATTAACTTACAAATGATGAAGTCCTATAAATACCTACCCTTATTCCTGATTTTTTGCCTGCCTGGCCTGAGTCAGGCCAAAATTACCCTCCCATCCATTTTCGCCGATCACATGGTCTTACAACAAAATGCAGAAGTTCCCATCTGGGGTTGGGCCAGTCCCAGTGAAGAAGTGCGGGTAAAAGCCAGTTGGACCGGCGAGGTCGTAACTGCCAAAGCCGATAATAACGCCAACTGGAAACTTACCCTCAAAACTCCCAAAGCCGGAGGACCGCATACGATTACGTTTGTAGGCTATAATACCATCGTTTTGGAAGATATTTTAATCGGAGAAGTCTGGCTTTGTTCCGGTCAGTCAAATATGGAATGGTCCGTCAATAGCCAGATTGAGAATGGCGAAGCGGAAGCTCTGGCTGCCAATCATCCCAATATTCGCTTTTTCTCAACGATGAAATCTGCAGCCAAATATCCTCAGGATGATTGTCATGGCTCCTGGGAAGTGTGTACACCAGCGAGTATGAGAGCTTTTAGTGCGATAGGCTATTTTTTCGGGAGAGAACTGTCCGAAAAACTGGACGTGCCCATAGGGCTGATCAATAGCAGTTGGGGCGGAACCAATATCGAAACCTGGATTCCAGAGGAATTGATCATGGAAAACGAAACCTTCGCTGAAGGTGCATCGCGTTTTACGCAGGTTCCCTGGTGTCCTATTGAGCCGGGAGTAACTTATAATACCATGATTGCGCCGATTACGCCTTTCCCCATTGCCGGAACGATTTGGTATCAGGGTGAATCCAATACAAAAAATCCCTTTATGTACGATGAATTATTACCCCTCATGGTCCAGACCTGGCGGGAGGAATGGAGTATCGATTTTCCCTTTTATTACGTACAAATCGCACCTTATAAATATGGTCGGCCTTACGAGGGAGCACTTGTCAGAGAATCCCAAATGAAAAGCATGAATATGCACAAGTCTGGAATGGTTGTCATTAGTGATATCGGAAATGTAGAAGACATTCACCCCCGCAATAAACTGGATGTAGGTAAAAGACTGGCTAATTGGGCTTTGGCAAAGGATTATGGGTTTAAGGATATTGTTTATTCAGGGCCCATCTATCGGGAAATGAAGAAAGAAGGGAAAAAAATTCGGTTGTTTTTTGATTATGCAGAAGGAGGATTAGTATGTAAAGGAGAAAAATTGACGCATTTTCAAATTGCTGGAGAGGATAAGGTTTTTAAGGATGCAGAGGCGGAAATTGACGGGAATACGATTTTGGTGAGTAGCAAACATGTGAAAGAGCCTGTCGCAGTGAGGTTTGGGTTTGGGAATACCGATACGCCGAATTTGTTTAATGGGGCAGGGTTGCCGGCTTCTTCTTTTCGGACGGATGAATGGGGGGTGGGGATGGAATGAGGTTTTAAAAATATGACTTACTCTGCCTGGGATATAGTAGAATTTATTTCATTGGGACTGGCTATAGTTGGCTTTCTATTAATTTTATTATCCAGAATTTTTGCAATTAAAAATGACGATCGATTAATAAAAGCTGGTGGAATTCTTTTTTCTCAATGTATTATCATCGGATTTATTAGTTTAATCACATGGACATCAAATCAGAATGACGGGCGAAAGGAGTTAATAGCACTATTAAAGAAAAAAGATTTAATGATTACAGTAAATGGTATTTCGCCTGATAGCACAAAAAAAAAGAAATTCTAACAGAATTGATGAAAGTAAAAAGTAAAGCTGCGCATCACTCAGATCCTACTCATGAAATTATTATACGGTTAAAATATAAATCAAAGGAGTCGAATTTGTATTTAATGCAAGATTCTCAAAGAAAGACAGAATATTGGGTTTTCTGGCATAAAATTGAAATTGGGAGGATTGACACCGAAGTATTTAATAGTTACATAGAAGAAAAGTAGTTTTATCTGTCAGATGTCATTTACCTATGATCAAAACCATTTTCAATAAACCCTTTCCATCTACAACTAACCCCAAATCAATCCTGACAACCGTTTCCTGGATTGCTGCTTTTGTATTCGGTTTTGTATTGATTTTTCGGTCTGATGATCTGACAATATCGGACAAAAGTTGGGTTAGGATTGTCCATGAATAATATCATTAACCATGAGAAAATCAAAGCTGATGCATTAGTGGAAGTCTGGCAGCAGGATGTTTTTGGAAAGGGAATTTCAGCTGAATTAAATGGACGCTGGAGGATGAGTGATGTATTTGGATTGAATTTTCATGTGGGGTATAAGACGGGGGGATACTTGCTGGGGAAGCAGATGAAGGCGGGGTTGAATGCAGGGGTTGGGATTTCCGTATATAGTAACTGAGTAGGGGGATAAAGCTATCCTCCCGTATAAATCAAGAACTTATTCAAAGTTTAAGGGGAAAACTATGAGAGATGTTGAAAGTCACTATCAAATGCAAACAACTTTGCGTCCTTTTTGGATAATTCTTTCGCTATTACTTGTCTTTAATTATTCGTTCAGTCAAAATTATACAATATTCAAAGGCGACACTGTAAATAGGGTAAAAGGTGAAGGTAAATGGATGTCATTTGACGCTAATCATTTACCATATTGGGTCTCGTGGTATGTTGGGGGTAAAATCGACAGTTTGATTTATATGACTCAAGAAGGGCTGGAAAGAGATGTATCTGTTCCTTTAAGAGAATATCCTTCAATAACTGATCCTAATGATTCGCTTGATACATTTTTGAAGAAAAATATAAACAGGAAAAACCTTATTTTTGATTATACTGGACGAGTGTCCTTTTCTTGTATTCTGGAACCTGATGGTACCATATCAGATGTGAGAATTCTTTTTGGACTCAGTAAAGAGTATAACGATGAAGTTGAACGAGTTGTAAAAAAAGCACCGTCTCATCTTTTTCCGGTGGAGATTGCCATTGATTTTCAAGCACCGGTTTTTTATGTTTATTCTTATACTTTTTAATTGATTTCTTCTGAAGAAATCCTAAACTCAAAATTGATAGAAAGCCTTTCCTTAAAAATGATTAACTTTCTTTAAAATTCAGAAAAATAATGGTAGAGCATAGATTAGAACGAGAAATTCTCCAGTATTTACGTCTCCTGGAAAAAACTCAGCAGATGAAGGTCCTGGATTTTGTAAAAGCATTAATTAAACCTGCCAAAATTAAAAATTCAGGATTACTTGAACTTGCTGGAACAATTGATAAAAGATCTCTTGAAGAAATGATCCGGGCGATTGAAGGGCGATAGATCTAAATAATAAGATTTATTACAAAGGATTACTTCTCAAATCGAATATCGTTAATCCTTGTTCGGATATCAATCGCTTTAGAAGACATTCATCGCACCAACCCAATCACTATTTCTTCTTAAGAAAAAAAAACGACAAAAGAAGCACTCATGCTTCCTCTGTCGTACTATCACACCACAACTAATATAACCTTATGAAACGCTACCAGTCAGGGCAGTTGTCAATTCCTGCTGAATGCTGGTAGTTTTGTCTTTTGCGTACCATTTTTGGACTTCCTTATTGAATTCACTGTATGAAATCGGCGCCGGATCAGACTTACGAGCGATAACCGCTTGTTGGATTTCTTCGGGCCTTGGGCCCCATTTTCCTACTACCTCATTCGTCTCATCATCAATGAAAACAATCATGGGAATTGCACGGGCTCCATTGGTCAGGAACATATCCATCAATTCGAGATTTTCATCTCTCAGCACGTGTTTAACGGTAATATTGGGATTCAAATCGGCCAGCTTATTGACAACCGGTACAATCTGAGCTGCATCTCCGCACCAGGCTTCTGTAATAACCAACCACGTTTGCGGACGATGGATAGATTGCACCATTTCCTGAATATTCTCCCGAATACGGGTCGTTTTATCCAGTCGTCGCATACGGACGACATTCAATTTGGTATAATCAATATATTCTTCTGACTGATTGGGACCAGTGGTTTTATTTTC
>JAGQVA010000728.1 GCA_020438265.1 Bacteroidota bacterium | reverse complement strand
AAAATACCGCTTTTGATGCGTATCTCGGAGGAATTTGCGATGTCACTATCCCCGCCAATATTCCTGAAGCCATTCCAATCAGCAGCAGCCATTTGGTATTTTTTATGAGAAAAGCCCAAAATGCTTTTCCTTCTTCTTTTTCTTCGGCGAATAAGTCCATTATGATTGAGATTTCCTATAATTAACATAAGCAAACCCTCCCCCAAGGAACAAAGTTATCAGCAAAATCAGGCCTACATGCATCAGAGCTGATACAGGTTGGCGAACAGGATGCATATCTCCTACAGGAACAAAACCCGCCCAGTAAAACGGATGGGCCAGTTCGTTGGCTTTGGTCTGGGAAAGGTAATTGAGTTTTGCCTCCCGAAGTGCTTTGTCTTTGGCTTTTTGTTCTTTGATTCCTCTGTAAAAATCCAGCATAATCTGCGAGGAAGCCTGATCCGGAACACTCCAAAGACTCATGATCAAACCCGGAACTCCCGCATAGGCAAAAGCCCTTGACAAACTCATGACTCCTTCGCCTTCTTTGATGGAACCCAAACCTGTATTACAGGCACTGAGAACAGTCATCTGAGCTGCCAAATTCATATTATAAAGCTCAATGGCGTAGAGGAAATTATCTTCCAGGCTATCATTGGCAGGAGTAAAAACCAGTCGGGAAAATAGCGGATTCTGATCTGCTGTCAGTGCATGCATTGCTAGATGAAGAATATGGAAATCTTCGGCTTTTTCCTTGAAAACCCATTCCCGTGCATTTTTCCCAATAAAAGCCTGGCCCTTCATCAGGGAGGCAATTTCACTGACTTCTTTGACTGCACCCGGGAGGGGAAGCTGGCCATCTCTGACCAGCATGGTTATCAGGCTATCGCCACTGAGGGAATCATTTTGCACGAATGAATCATTATATTCTGCTGCAAATCCTCCAAAATAGTTTTCAGGATTTTTTGTATTCCGTCCTTCTAATAAAATGGATGCAGAATAAGCCATACTAATCTGGTATTTTTTGAGTAAATAAGGCAGGTCTGCCCAGTTTTTCTTATCCGTATTTTCAGAAAGAAGAATATCAAAGGGAATATACCCCAAAATTCCATCGGGAATAATGATCAGTGTATGGATGTTGTCATCGAGTTCTGCGATCGGTTGTGCCAACAGGATTTGATAGAGCTTCTGCGCATGATCAACAAACTGGTTGATGCCAAGATCCTCAAGTTGTTGGAAATCAGGCGTTAATACTTTTCGGAGTTGGGTGATAATATGAGCAAGACTATCGGGAAAGGGCTGATAAAAGGCCCTTGTTTTCTCTGAAGAAATCAACATCGTGGCAATTCCATTTTTACCCGTCTGAAATTCAATGATGGCTTTTTCCTCGCCCAGAAAATCCTGAATTTGTTCGATCCGGGGCAGATTCCCCCCATATTTCAGCTCGATATATTGAGGATAATTTCTTTCGATTTGGGAAATCAGCTGTTGGAATTCTTTCTTATGATCAAAAATCTCTGCTTCCAACGACAAAACAGCCATGCTATCGGCCAGTTCTTCTTTGCCTTGTTCTTTATAAATTTTTTCCTCCAGCTGAGAAATGGATTTTTTGAGTTGGGCTTCCCTGGCAACCAGAGATTCGGGCACTCCACCGAGGATTTTGGCGCGTTGGTCATTCAGTGACTCAAATAAGGAGAAAGATTTCCCTTTTTCCATATTGTGGAAAATTTGGTTAAAAAGGGCCAGTGAATCTGCTTTTCCTTCCTTCAGGAGGGCGTAATTCGTTTGGTTGGAACTTTCGAGCGTATTGAGGGTCGTACCTACAAAGGTTTGCCTTCCGTCGGGGGTGAGAAATTCTTTTCTGAGATTTTCGGCCAGTTGCAGTGATTTTGCAAACGCCTGAGAGGATGCGTTGAGATCTTCGGTTGAATGGGAAGATTTTTCAAACCGGTAAAAATACATACTTCCCAGCCCGTAATAGGAATCCATCAGTAGTTGGTCAAGGTTCACGCGGTTTACTTCCGCAAATGTTTCGATAATCTCTACGCCTTTCTGGAAATAATATTCGGCAGAATCATACCGCTCTATTTGCAGAAAACAGGTTCCCATATTTTCCATGATATCTGCCCCCAGAGGGGCCAGTGCTCCATTTGTTGAGTCCAGGACTGCAAGGGATAGCCTGTAAAAATCCAGCGCCTGGTCATAATTTTTCTGTTTTTCCTGAATATGTCCCAGATTATTGAGTGCATAATATTGGGTTCGGCCAGCTGTACTGGGACTGTTTTTACTTAATTCTACCGCTTTGATATAGTTCTTCAATGCCAATTCTTCATTCCCCAGCGCTTTATAAGCGTTTCCAATGGAGTTATAATTGGAGCCTAAGGAAAAGTGATCCGAACCGTAAATATTCTTTCTGATTTCGATGGCCCGTTGGTGGTAGCTCAGGGCCTGGGAGTAGTTGCCCATTTTTTCGTAGAGCACACCGAGGTTAAAGAGGGTGAGGCAAACCCGTAAATTATTTTCTCCCAGATGGGTGAGGTACAGGTTTAACGCTTTTTGAAAACTGGTCTCGGAAAGTTCAAATTCCTCAATTTGCCCGTAAGTAGAGCCCAGCGCGATATATACTTCCCCCATTTTGGGATGGTTGATTCCGTAGATATTCCCCCAGATTTTCTGCACTTTTTCATAGAAATAAAGCGCCTGGTCATAATTCCAGCGGCGGTCGTGAAGAAGCGCCAGTCCATAATATCCTCCTCCTATGGCGACCCCTTCGGTCTGACCTGTTCTTTCCAGAATTTCCACCATTTCTTCATATAAATCCATGGCTTCATCTTCTCTGCCCAAGTCCATATAAGAGGCTCCCAGATTGACATAAATTGAAAGGGTTTCCTCATGTTCCGGCCCAAAAACTTCCTTTCTGATTTCCATAGCTCTCAGGAGATAGGGTACTGCATCAGCTTCCTGTTCCAGAAAGTTATGCGCCACACCCAGAAGATTATAAGTATTTCCGGTTTCTTCATTGATTTCTGATAAAAAGGGTTTTACCCTTTCTTTCGCCGAATCGGCAAGGCTGATTGCCTCCCGAAACTTGCCCTGGCGCATTTGGCAACGAGCCATGAAGTTTCGGCTTTTGAGATATTGCTCCCATAATTGTGCGGTTTCGTAGATTTTTCCGGCGGCTTCATAGCCTTGATAAGCACTGTCCAGCTTAATTGCATTAAAATGATTCCTGGCTTGTTGATATATGCGATTGGCAAGGGCGGTATCAGCAGAAACCTGTCCGGATGCCTGGAATGAGAACAAAAAGAAGAGAGAGGAAAAGTAAAACAGTTTGGCAATTGGGTCCATATATGACACAGAATTCTGAATGGGAATAGAAATTAGTATAAAAGAAAACCG
>JAGQVA010000727.1 GCA_020438265.1 Bacteroidota bacterium | reverse complement strand
ATAAACTCCCCGCACCTACGGTAGTTTGTAAAGGAGTCATTTTCAACAAAGGAATTTTATCCATCAAAACTCCTCCAAAATCATGAAGGAAATGAGCCCTTGCATACTCGTTTTTGGTACTTATGGTAGGTCCAAGAAGCTGGAAGTTTTTCAATGGATTGGCAAACAGATAAGGATCTGCTCCACGGAAAAATTTAAAATCGGTAAACCTGATATTTTCTGCCTGCAGGTATTTACCTGCCGCAAACGTCCAGCGGGAAAGCCCAAAGGTTCCGGGCTTAAATTCGTGATTTAATCCCAATTCGAGGAAGTCAAAATTCAGTTCGCTATGAAAGACACCTGGAATGGCTTTTTTGTAATGAGCGTAAAAAGTAGGCCATTTGCTTCCAATAATTATCTTCCGATAGGGTTCGGTTTTATATTTCTGCCCAGGTGTGTACTGGAGTTTGATATCAATGAGGAATTCACGGTAGGGATCAAATGACTCTGGTGTGTTTAAAGACCCGAATAATTCTTCTGACCATTGGGTAAGTTTTAATTCATCAATCGCACTACGATCAGCAAAATCGACCTCTGTATTCAGAAAAAGTCCATTCGTCAGCTCTATTCTGTTACCTATTTGGATATATTTTTTCTGGATAAAATTGCCCCGACTCAGCACCGCCGTAATGGTTTCCAGTTCATTCACCATGCTGTATGTATTCCCGCCAGAAACATAAGCCCGGCCAAATCTCTTTGGCCAGTAAAGAAAACTGATTCTCCCATGCCCTCTCGTATCCTTGTTTACAAATCCGTAATTCACATTGGCATAAAGTCCCAGTTGAGTATAACGCGTCCATGTTTTTCGCACAGTTCCTCCCAACTGATGGCGATACCCCCCTACCCCAAAAGGCTGCGGCTGGCTGATCAGGGGATCGATATAATAATTCATGCCCTTGGCCCGGTTTCGCCAGCTTATTCCATTGACAAGGAAATCCAGAAATTTGAGGTGATTATAAATGGAATCCTGCTCTTTTAAATATTCCGCACTGCGATGATACTGAAAAATGCTGTCCTGCTGCTTGGTAAAAACCATTTCTCCTGCTTTCAGATCAATCGGCCTGAGAGAAGCCCAGGCAGCGGAATCCTGCTCAAAAGCATCTTTGTCGGTTTTTCGGAGTTCGTTTTTGAAAAAATTCTTTGGAAATTCTACATCAAACTGATAATCTGTATGTACTGCGAGCGAATTACCAAAATAGAGCTGCCTTCCATCCTTGATTTCGTAAGTGTATTCTTCTTTTGCCAGAAGCCATTTTCCATATTCTGATTCCTTATATTCATGCTGAATTCTCATCTTCTGAAAATAACTCATCGCAGAAGGCAGCACCTCCAGATCCACTTTTTTGATCGCCCAGGTATTATCCTCCAGAATTAAATATCCTGAAAAATAGGGACCATCCTGATTGCGTGGAGTAAAACTGATCTTGTAATTCACCCGCTGGTTTTCATACCAGGTTTCTTCCAGTTTATACTTATAGGTAACTCTCCACAATACATTATGCAAGGGGGAAATAAAAGGCCGGTCTCCCAAATCCTCTGCTTGTATAAGATTTTGGTAAAAATTGATGTCCGCGTCTGAAACATCCTGATAAAACAAATAAGGATTATACACAGATGTCTGATAGTTCACCATATTCCCTTCATCTCCAAAAGACACCTCCACTTTTCCTTTATGTTGTTTTTTATAATCACGATGGGCATGAACAATGGATTTATAGGTAGATGGAGCCTGAAAATAAGTGGATGAGCGCGATTCGATAAAATTTCGGATTGTTTTTGTCGAACCTGGAACAGGCAAAGAATCGACTCCGAGGGAATCAATGATTTCTTTTCGTTGCTTCCGTGAAGGGAGAGTATCGACTTCCAGGATCAGTTTCATATACGTCTCACAGGTATATGTTTCAAAATGCTGAAGATGCGCCTTTTTATTGTCAATGGCTTTTTCCATAATCCCATAGGCGGGATCTTTTTTTCCTCCTTCAATTTCTACCACTCCAAGCTGAAGGTCGATTGAGTGAAGCCTCATATTGATTTCATGGGTTTTCACTACTTCAACTGAAATCGTCGTATCACCAAAACTCAGATGTTGAAAAATAATCTGGTAAGAACCACGCGGTAATGAAAGGCGATAGTTTCCATCCTCCCCGGAGATCGTTCCCACACTCTGGTCTTCAGTAAAGATTTTGGCAAACGAAACAGGATTTCCGGCATCATCGGAAATCCTGCCATATATGCCTTGTGCTATGGTTGCATGTATCGCAAGAAAAAGAGAAAAAAAGAGGAAAATTTGACGCATATACAGCTTGCAATTGGTGTTTGAATAATCAGGTTATGGTAAGACGAAAAACCTCTTTGAATAGTTGTATGAAGCATTTTTTATCCATTGAATCTCATAACAACAGGTAAATCTTTCATATTTCGTACGATTTTCGAAGTAATATTTTGAAAAAAAAGTTAAAAAACCCATGCAAAAAATAAAGGCCTTATGTCTTCTACACAGATGACAAATTTTAGCCTTATATGAATAATTCAATCATTAAAAATTACCTTTTGGTTGCCATTGGCGCCACAACTCTGGCCCTTAGCTGCACCTCTGCTCGCGAATTGTCCCAGCAAAAAACCCATGCTACTCCCGTTTATCAGGCTTATGAAGAAAACGATGATTCAACAGATGAAGTCGAATCTGAGCCCGATTATACTTCTGTTCTGAATAATTCACAAACCGAAGACAACCAGGAAGAAGAAAATGTTACGGCAAACAGCGGTCTTATGCTCCCTTCTGATCTTGATCAGAGCGATGCCGGATTAATTGCTTCTTCTGAACTGGAAATCAATGACCTGAACCTGGAAGAAGAAACCACTTATGAAGAGGAACCTGCCACTATCATTGAAGAAGAAGTAATGCAGGAAGATTTGTCTGATATTCCTCCCCATTCCTCTACAGTAGAGCCGGTCGCTGATCGCGCTGAAGTACAAAGAAGAGATACCAGACCAACTGCCAATCATACTAATAAGAACAAAGAACATTATACAGTCATTATCACTACGGATGAAGACGGAATGAATAGTGAAATGCTTCTGAGTCAATTGGAAGATGCCATCGCTTCTATCAAGAATGGAGCACACCGCGACGTAACAGTTGAAGAAGGTGGTAAAGTCGTTGAAAATCAACCCAAAGCGGTCCAAACGCCAAAACAAACACCCAAAACCACTCCCAAGCCTATCAACAATCCTAAAGACGAAGTTACCATGATTGACGATCAGGCCAATGAGTTTGATGAAAGTCTGGAACAATTACTCGAAGAAGAAATCAATAAAGCCCCCAGCCCAGCTCTTACCGCC
>JAGQVA010000726.1 GCA_020438265.1 Bacteroidota bacterium | reverse complement strand
TGGCTTTCCCCTTCATCCGCAGGACAAAGTCGTAAAAATCGCCAATCATAGCGAAGGGTTGTTGCTTAATCCTGAAACCGATGAACGAATTGTTTATCCCGAAGACAGAGAGGCTTTGGATCAATTCCTGGGAAATTACATTTCCCCTTTACAGGGACAGCCCATCGTCTTTACCCGAAGATGTTGTTATACAGATACCCTGGATGGTCAGTTCTGGATTGACAAGCATCCGGAAATCAAAGGACATTCTGTAGTAAGTGGAGGTAGCGGACACGGGTTTAAAATGGGGCCGATCATCGGGAAAATGATTGCTGCGGCAGCTTTGGGAGAGGACTTTCTCTACCTTGACCGCCACCGTTGGCGAACCCTGGATCGGGCTACTCTTCAGAAAGAAGAAGCACGGAACCTGAAAAGGAAACAGTGAAATAACTACTCTTGACGCTGCCCGGTGAATGTATAATGTTCTTCTTTATAGTCGCTATACAAGATTTTTGTATCGTCATTCTCATCATAGACATCGTTAAAATAACCATCTCCATACATATACCTTGCCTCCATTTTATCTTCCTCGAAATCAAAAATCAACGTTAAATCATTGTCAAAATCATAGTCCCAGTTCCAGTGGAATCTGTTATTTTCAGATAACTCAAATTCAAACCCCGGACAAGGAGGCTGTATACAACAGATGTTCAGATTGCATCCACTTTCCCATTTGACGATTTTATATGTTTTATCCCCTGTTTTTTTTACTTCCAGAACATCTGCAAAACTTTCTGTGCTGGTCATAACCGTATCTGTCCCATCGGGAAAACGTCGGTAAGTCTGGTAAATGATTTCGACTGTTCCGCTATAGGAATAAGTCTTATTAAATAAACCTCCTTCTCCTTCTTCATTACATGCGAAAAACAGGCAGGAAAGTAGTGGTAGAACTAAGTAGCTTGGGGATAATAATCGTTTCATGATCAATGGGGTTAAAATGAAAAACTATATAATCATTAGTTTTTACATAGAGTGAATATGTAACCTGTAAAGGATATACCACTAAGAATTTATTACCCCTACTTATCTAGTGGTCCAAATCATAAGTTTTTGACCACCCAAGTCTTGACTTTTTGCACACATACTGCCTTATTTTTTCGTCAGATAGCTCGCTATCTTCCTCAAAAATAAGTTGTCTGTGCACAAAAATCCGGCGACTTAATGGTCAGAAACTTACAATTTGAACCACTAGGAACCTTTTTTCTCTCCAACCTCCTCCAACCGAAATTTTGCGATATCCCGAATCAAATCCACAGGCAAAGGCTCATCAAAAGGAAACTGTATCGCCGCCTTGGAGTGTTTGTATTTATTTACCCTTTCCTGAAAATTTGTAACTCCTGAAGGGGTTGGATAATACCCAATATGATCTTTATTCCAGGCAAAGTAAACCAACACCTGCCTGGTTCTGTAAGCTGGCATATTATAACTGATTACTTCTTTGGCTTCGGGAAGAGTTTCCTTTAGCAATTTCCGTATTTGGTTGAGGTAATCAAGGCTATGGGCTGGAGCATGTTCAAAATATTCGTCGACAGTTTTGAATTTCATAATGATGGATTGATAACGATTAGTTTTTGTCCTGAATCACATAGAAATACATCTTTTGGATGATATTCTTACCTGCACTCACAAACTGATACACATCACAAAATGCATAAATTTTCCCGTCTTTTTAATTTTTTGCATACCGAAGACAAACAATCCCGCAATCAAACTTTTGTGCGAAATCTATTTCAAATTTTTCTTTATTCTCCAACTGATGGAAGATAGGCATTCCCTTTCCCAAAGCAACAGGATTGATAAATAAATTCAATTCGTCGACTAATCTTTCCTTAAGCAAAGAAGAAACAAACTCCGATCCCCCGTAGGCAATGATATCTCCACCTGGTTCATTTTTTAATTCCAATACCTTTTCTCCAAGGGGTTTATCACTAATTTCAGCATTAGGCCAACTGGATGTATCAGCTGGTTTAGTGGCCTGATCCCTGGAAAAAATTACTTTTCGGAAATCAGTCATCATTTTGCCAAAAGGCCTGTCTGGATTTTGAGGATCTTCTGCTACTTTCTGCCAGTGAGGAATAAATCCGGCTGCAAAACTTTTGCCCATTAGAATACAATCGACGGATTCGGTAAGCTTGCCTACATGACTTTTTAGTTCATCGTCCCAATTCCAAACCATCCAGTCCATTTCTCCGCCAGGACCAGCGATAAAGCCGTCAATGGATACCTGTGTCTGAAGTTTTAATTTTCTCATGATCCAATTATTAGTTAACGATTCTTACCATACATTTCACTTCATCATTCTCATTATCATACCATTCGACACAATAACCTTCAGGATCAATATCCTTTTGTTGTAGTATTTCTGTAAAGATCTGAGCGATATGGTGGGGATTCTCCATGAAGTTTTCCAATTCGACACAATAATAGTGACCAGCTTTGATCATCTGGATTTCCCTCTGATGTTTTTGGGCTTCTCCTTCATACATTTCCTCCACACAGGCTTTATAAATGATTGAACCTCCTTTTTCAGGTCTCGACATCCCAAAATAATTGCGCTTTCCGTCTGGAGGAAATAATGTATGCGCCTGTTGGTGTGCGGCCAGAACTCCCGTTGGAAAAGAGTCTGCCTGAAAAGCAATCACCTGAATATCTTTTTCTAATTCTATGATTTCCATGATTGGGTTAGTTAAAAGCTTTTTCAAATTCTTCCACGATGAGTTTATTCATAGGCATTAAAACGCTCATGACTCTTTTGACCTGGTCTGGCGTTCCGGTTTTCATCATTTCCATAAAACGTTTGGGGACGATTTGCCAGGAAAAACCATATTTGTCTTTGCACCAGCCGCAACGGCTTTCTTTCCCGCCATTCTGCGTAAACGCATTCCAGAAATAATCTACTTCATCCTGATCTTCACAGAGAACGAGCAATGAAACTGCTTCGGTGAATTTGAATTGAGGGCCGCCATTCAGCCCAACCAAACGCATTCCATCCAGTTCAAATTCTACAATCAGGTCTGAATCAGAAATAATCTGTGAATTTTCAAAGAGGGAACAATAAAACGTGGCAGCTTCTTTGGCCTGATTGTCATACCAGAGGTAAGGGGTGATTTTTTGTGTACTGATTTTACTCATGATCACATTAATTTCTCTTTCCAAAGAAAATTTCTTTTACAAGAGGATTTCTCAGATATAACCCTCCCCATGCAATGATTCCCAAATAAACAGGAAATAAAACGTGTGAAAATAAAGGGTTGTCTGCCCTGAAATTGGAAGCAATCGCGCCCCCAAAATATCCTGTCATCAGAATCGCTCCAACAATTGAGGTTTTGGGAATGGTATAAAGAATCGTA
>JAGQVA010000725.1 GCA_020438265.1 Bacteroidota bacterium | reverse complement strand
CTCCTCCGTCAAAACCGGGAAAAATCACGGTTCCTTCACGACTGGGAGGAATATACTGACCATTGCTCCGAATTCCTTCCAATCGCTTTAGCGCCTGCTTTTGAGTTTCAGGATTGATACTTCCAATATCATTTTTGGTAAGGATCTGGCGGGAAAATGGAGGTGGTTTTACAGGAATAGGCTGAGTTGGCCAGGCTTGTTCTCCATCCAAATCAGAAGCAGGAAAAGGTTTTTCTTCAACAGAGAAAAGAGGCTCTCCGGTCTCACGATCCAGCAGAAAAACAAACCCGGACTTGGTTACCTGTGCCACTGCATCCACTTTTTGGCCATTATGAGTAACTGTTACAAGATTCGGAGCACAAGGCAAATCGCGGTCCCACATGTCGTGGTGAACTGTTTGAAAATGCCAGATTCTTTTTCCTGTAGCAGCATCGAGAGCTAAAACGGAATTGGCAAACAGATTTTCTCCATGGCGATTTCCTCCGTAGAAGTCGTAAGAAGCCGAACCAGTTGGCACAAAAACAATTCCCCGTTCCGGATCAAGACTCATCCCGCTCCAGGCATTGGCGCCTCCAATTCGCTGGTATGCATCCTCCGGCCAGGTTTCGTAACCAAATTCTCCCGGACGGGGAATGGTGTGAAAAACCCATTTCAATTCGCCCGTGGGTATATCAAAAGCTCTGATATAACCCGGAGCCGCATCTTCACCTTCCGAAACGCGGGTGCCCAGGATAAGCAAGTTTTTGTAAACAATGCCTGGAGTATTGGAAACGACATATAGTTCCTGGGCCCATTCTCCTAATCCTGCGTGTAGGCTAACTGTCCCCGCTTCTCCAAAGCTTTTATCCAATTTCCCGGTCTTTGCATCAATGGAATATAAACTCGAAGCAGCGGTCAAAAGAATGCGGCTCTGACTTCCATCCGTCCAATAAGCAACCCCTCGATTGACTCCCATTCCGTAGCTATTATAATTTCCCTCAAAAGGGTCAAAAGACCAGCGTTCTTTTCCCGTAGCCGCATCCAGGGCAAAAAACTTTAATTTTGGGCTGCTTCCGTACAGCACTCCATCAATGATCAGCGGATTGCATTGTATCTGGGAACGTCCCCTTTCGTCCTTATCTCCTGAGGAATAAGACCAGGCCAGTTTCAGATTCGCTACATTTTTGGTATTGATTTGATCAAGAGTTGAATATTGGCTGGAAGCAAAATCGCCGCCGTAGACCGCCCAGTTTTGACTGGCACCAATCTGCATAGGTGTACTTTGATCTGATTTGCAGGACAGTAGTCCAATCAAGCAGAGAAAAATAAGAAGGGTAGTTTTAGTCATTCCATTAGTAATTGAACATTTAAACTAAGGAATATACAAAAACCTTGCATGACGGGGTGTCATGGGTTGGGGTATTTCATGCAGGGACACAAAATTTGCGACCCTGCATGAAATAATTACCTATTTCTGAATCTTATTTCTGCCTTCCAAAACAGCGGCAACTTCGCCCAGGTTTGAGCCTTTGGCTTCCAGCAAAACCATCACGTGATACAACAAATCCGCAGCTTCGTTGACAAACAAATCGTGATCACTGTCTTTGGCTTCAATGATAAACTCTACCGCCTCTTCTCCCACCTTTTGAGCAATTTTGTTAATTCCTCTTTGGAATAAACGGCTGGTATGCGAGTTACTGGCAGGGGTTTTATGTCTTAGTTTAATATTCTTTTCAAGGGTTTTCAGGAATCCCAGTTCAGATTTGTTTTTTTCAGCAAAACAAGTGTCTTTTCCTGTATGACAAACTGGCCCCTTAGGGTTAGCTTTGATCAAAATGGTATCATTATCACAATCCGTCAAAATCTCCACCACCTGTAAAAAATTTCCGGATTTTTCTCCTTTTGTCCACAATCTATCCTTGGATCGACTATAAAAAGTAACCAACCCGTCTTTTTTTGTTTTTTTCAGTGCTTTCTGATTCATATATCCCAACATCAGCACTTTATTGGTTACTGCATCCTGAATAATAGCTGGAAGCAATCCTCCTGATTTATCAAAATCTAATTTCATTTTAGCCCAATTTCTGGTTAAATAATTTTCTGCGAATTAAGAAATAATCATTCAATTTTACAGCCTAACAACGATACCTTTTTTAGATAAATAATTTTTTAGTTGAGGAATCGGTATTGTTCCGAAATGAAAAACACTTGCCGCCAGGGCTGCATCGGCTTTTCCTTTGGTAAAGGCTTCTGCAAAATGCTCTTCAGTTCCTGCCCCCCCTGAAGCGATCACGGGGATTCCCAGATTTTCGGAAAGCAAAGCTGTAATTTCCAGGGAAAACCCCGCCTGTGTACCATCACTGGTCATCGAAGTTAATAAAATTTCTCCAGCTCCCCGGGATTCTACTTCTTTTGCCCAGGCAAATGTATTGATTGAGGTCGGAGTCCTTCCTCCATGAGTAAAAACGGTCCATTCCTCATCTATAAAATTGGTATCAATGGCTACTACCACACATTGACTACCAAATTCTTGAGCCAGTTCTTCTACCAGTTCAGGTCTTTTTACAGCAGCCGAATTGATGGAAATTTTATCGGCCCCAGCTTTCAGCAAAGCGGCTACATCACCGACCGAAGAAATTCCTCCACCGACGGTAAAGGGTATATTAATCTCTTTGGCAACCCTTCTGACCAACTCTACCATGGTTTTCCTATGCTCAATGGTAGCAGTGATATCGAGAAAGGTGAGTTCATCCGCTCCCTGGTCAGCATAAGCTGCAGCCAGTTCGACCGGATCGCCGGCATCGCGGATATCGACAAAGTTTACCCCTTTCACCGTACGTCCATTTTTGATGTCCAGACAGGGAATAATTCGTTTAGTTAGCATGTGATTCTGTTATCAGGTTTTGTAAATCGGTGAGTAAAATAATGCCTTCATAAATGGCTTTTCCAATGATGATTCCATCTACATCCAGCTGAATAAGTGATTTTACATCTTCCATGCTGGAAACGCCTCCACTAGCTACAAAACGCGCTTTGGGAAACTGCTTCATCAAATCTGCATATAAATCCGAGGAAGGGCCCTGCATCATTCCATCTTTGGCAATATCGGTACAGACAATGGTTTGAATGCCTTTTTTCAGGTATTGATCAATAAAATCGGCCAGGCGAATCTCTGTGATTTTTTGCCACCCGTTTATGGCAACCCATCCATCTCTGGTATCAGCACTCAGCAGAATTTTTTCTCCGCCAAAAGTTTCAATCCAGCGGGTAAACAATTCAGGATTTTTCACTGCCAGGCTTCCTATATTGACCTGTTTTGCTCCGGATTCAAAAGCGATTTTCAAATCCTCATCTGATTTGATTCCACCTCCAACATCTACAATCAAATTTGTCTGGGAACAAACCTCTTCAAT
>JAGQVA010000724.1 GCA_020438265.1 Bacteroidota bacterium | reverse complement strand
TATCAGCAATGGATTTTTTCCCGTCATATAAGACGTACTGTATTCCATAATGCAAATCCAGCTTCAACTCAAATTCAGCAAATAAGGCTGTAGGCAGATCGTCTGCTTTTTTCGCTTTAGGGGAATCCGGAAAAAGATTTGTATCCAGTAATATATCTTTCTGGTCTTCTTTTGGAGCCTCTGCCGGAGGTTGAGAACCCGTGTCATTCGGTTTATGATCAACGACTCTGGTAACCGGCAAATTTTCAGGACCATACAAATGATTCAGAGCCAAATTATCCGAATTGTCAGGTAACATCTCATCATTGGAGGCCAGGAAAACAGGTGCGCCACCACCTCTGACTTTATTGGGGTCGGGCATGTGGCCTGCATAATACTCGCTTTTCTGGGGAATGTAGTAAGTAAACAATTCATTCCTTGGGAGCTTCTTATCATTCAGAATCCATTTGTTATACAACATAAATTCCTCTTCACTGATATGATGTTTTTCAAGAATTACCTTGAGGTCAATTTCCCCGTCAGTCGAAAAAGGATATAGGGCAATCATAGGTCTCTGCAGCCTTGATAAGGCTTCTTCATAAGCAATTTTATGAGCGATTGCCTTTAATACATACCAATGTAAATCCGCTGTAATGGTCATGGTATCTTTCCCATAAAAAGCCGGATCGGTATATTCAACGGCACCTGTCAGCCCATGATAATAAGCCATCACTGCATACACCCAGTTATCGAAATCTTCATTGGCACTGGCCAGATACATGGCTGCTGCCTCTGAAGCCCGGTAAATATGGCTCCGCTCATCTACTTTGTCATTGACTCTCAGGCCAAAGTCTTTGGCTGCTCCTTCCTTAAACTGCCAGAATCCCACTGCATTGGAGGAGGAAACGACATCAGGACGAAGAGAACTTTCCTGGATAGCCAGGTAAGCCAGATCATCGGGAATACGTACATTGGCAAATGCCTCGCGGATAAAAGGCATATAGATATGGGCCCGCTTGACCATCTCGTTGAAGTAACGAGGGCTTTCGTGGATCTTATAGACATATCCTTCTATTTGAGCTTTAGCGTCATTAGTCAGGATAAGGTGCATCCCACAATAGTCAAGACTGGCAGGAACTTTGGGTTGTGAATAGGCCGAAAATGAAGCAAGGATGAGTAAAGATGCAAGGCATAGAATCTCTCTGTGCATGATTCAGGCCATTTAATCGGGTGGAGGTTAGGGTAGTTTAGCAGGAAATCATCACCTGCTTTAATAATTTCAAAGAGAACAACACACAAACTTAAGCAAATTTCATGCAATTAATCCGTTTGACCATTTATTCACCCCGGTTTTTTTTCCACATTGATTTACAGGCTTTTATTTTTTTCGGATCAATGTAAGCCCATCTTCAATCGGAAAAATTATTTGTTCAACCCGACTATCCTGACTCACAAAATGATTAAAATCCCGGATTCCGGCAGTCTCTTTATCGTTGATTTTGGGGTCCAGAACCTTTCCTCTCCAAAGGGTATTATCGGCAAGAATAAACCCATTAGGCCTTAAAAGGGGCAAAACCATTTCAAAATAATTGAGATAATTTCCTTTGTCTGCGTCGATAAAAATCAGGTCAAAAATTCCGGAAAGTGTGGGGATGATTTCCAGCGCTGTTCCGTATTTCACCTCTACTTTTTCGGAAATTCCTCCTTCTTCCAATGCTTTTTTAATGTAGATATCCAATTCAGGATCTTTTTCCAAAGTAATGATTTCTCCATCCTCCGCAAGGCCTTCTGCCAGACACAGACAGGAATACCCGGTAAAGGTTCCGATTTCCAGAATTCGTTTCGGACGAATCATTTGCGAAAAAAACGCCAGCATTCTCCCCTGATAATGCCCCGAAAGCATTTGAGGATACAAGACCTTCAGATGAGTATTCCGGTTAATTTTTTTCAGTAAATCAGGCTCTGGAGTAGCCTGATTAATGATATATTTGCTTATATTAGAATCAATGAATTGCATAGTGCAAATATAATAGTGTTAGGATAATTTCTACCCGATAAAGATTAAACTCTAGTTAGAGTTAACATTTTATCCCAAAGATTATTAGATTTGCCTTATTATCCTTATTGAGGGGATTGGGCCGGTCCCGGCATCAATCCAACGAGGGATCTAACCCCTTAACTTGCAGAGTATTATGAATTTTATTGTGTCTTCGACGGCATTATACCGGCAGTTGAGCCGTATTGCGGGAGCAATCCCCAGCCGTTCGGTATTGCCAATTATTGAAAACTTTCTCTTCGAAATAGACCGCGATCGGTTGACCATTTCCACCACCAACCTGGAAACTTCCATGCAGACTGTCCTGGGAGTTGAATCCCGGGGAGAACCGATTCGCATTGCGATTCCGGCCAAAATTCTCCTGGACATCCTGAAAGCCCTACCCGAACAGCCGATCACATTCATGATCAACGAGGATAATTACGGGGTAGAAATCAGCTCTGAAAATGGTAAGTATAAAATCAGTGGAGAAAACGGAGAAGATTTTCCAATGATTCCACAGGCTGATAATACCGAGTCGATTCAACTTCCGATGTATGTGATGCTGAAAGCGATCAGTAAAACGCTTTTTGCTGCTTCTACGGATGAAGATAAAGCAGCGCTTAACGGAATTTATTTTGACCTGGGCGAACACGGTGCAACTTTCGTAGCGACTGATGCCCATCGTCTGGTCAGATATCGCCGGGCTGATATTACCGTGAGTGAACCTACCAGTTTTATCGTTCCGCAGAAAGCACTCAATCTGCTCAAAAACTCTCTCGATCCCAATGACAACCGGGACATTATTATTAGTTATAATGATAATAATGCTTTCTTCCAGGGCGAAGATCTTCTGCTCGTTTGTCGTCTGATCGATCAAAAATATCCCGATTACGAAACCGTCATTCCGGTTAATAATCCCAATAAACTTTTTATCTCCAAAACAGAACTACTGGGTACGCTCAGAAGGGTAAATATCTTTGCCAATAAGAGTACTCACCAGGTGCGTTTTGCGATCAAAGGCAGTGATCTCGAAATTTCTTCCGAAGATCCTGACTTTGCCAATGAGGCAAAAGAATCCCTCAAATGTCATTATGAAGGAGGAGATATTGAAATCGGGTTTAATGCTTCTCTCCTTTTGGAAGTGATTTCAAACCTTGAGACCGAAGAAGCTGTCATCGAACTTTCAGAACCTAATCGTGCGGGTATCATTCTCCCAAATGTTCAGGATGAAGGAGAAAATGTGCTGATGCTGATTATGCCGATTATGCTGACTTCTTATGTAGGGACGTAAACCTGTCTGACAAATGTAGAGATTAAAAATTCAGAGGTCAGAAACCAAATTTAGGAGGGAATAAGTACTTTTTTCTTCTGAGTTCTGCAATC
>JAGQVA010000723.1 GCA_020438265.1 Bacteroidota bacterium | reverse complement strand
TGTTTCGGGCCCGGAAAAATCTGAAAAAATATTTACATGAATATTATCAAAATTCGTAACAGAGAATGATGAAACATAAAAATCATATTGATGAACAAATCGAAAAGACCCTAAACAGCCTTGAAGGGATTCAGTCTGCGGAAACAGATCCGTATTTCCTTTCTCGCCTGAAAGCCAGAATGGAGAAAGAAAGTACTTCAAACAATCCAGAAGGTATCTGGGAATTTCTCCTTCAGCCCAGGATGAGCCTGAGTATTGCCTGTTTTCTCATCATTGTCAATATTGGGTTGCTCATTTGGTCGACCAACAAACCTGCTGCTCAGCAAAAAAACCGGACAGCACTACTGGAAATGGTTGCCAGCGATTATGCGTTGAATGCTTCTCCCTATCAGGAACTTTATGATGAATAAATATGATTGACCAAAGAAAAATCAGAATCGGAGGAATCGCCATTATCCTACTGGTCATACTCAATATCGGTATGATGATTTTCCTTTTGACCCAAAACCAGGAAGGATTCAGGCCTCCAGGCCCGGAACTTCTCCGAAAAAAAGATCAAAGTGCCAGAACTTTCATTATTCGGGAACTGGCTTTTACCCCTGAGCAGGTCGTTGTTTTTGATTCTCTCAGAATCAGCCATCGTCAATCTACGAAAGAGATCAACCAGACAAACCAAAAGCTAAGAAGACAGTATTTTGATCAATTAATGGAAAATGTTCCAGCCAGTGAAACGGAATATCTGGCTGAAGAAATCGGCACGAATCAAACCCGACTGGAGAAAATTCTATATCGCCATTTTGAAGATATACGAGAGATATGTACTCCACAACAAAGAGAAAAATTTGATTCTTTGATCAAAGAAATCTTTAAGATGATCATGCCTCCCCCTATGCCGGGGCCAGGCCATCCGCCACCAGCACCTTGATATTCACCAGGTTATTTTTACCGCTGATTGACAAATTGATACCTTTTGTGAATTCGGCCCGCACGATCATAAATTATGGGTTGAGGTTTTGGGGTTTATTTTCTTACTTTTGATCTTTAGCAAAATTGGTTGATTGTCTGGATATTCCATTGAGATAATGGATATTTTGAATCGAATAGATATGTATTCCCAAAAGCCGTTAACTTACACTCTCTTCTACACGTTGATTTCCCGATTTTTCATTCCTTCCTATTTGGTTACAGGTAGCCTGTTAATCATTCTGCTTTTTACCAGTCAAATGAGCATTGGTCAATATCAGGGGAATGATTCGCTTGAAACCCTGGCTATTTTAAATGAAGCCCGAAAAAATTTCTATGGATTTAATGATGATAAAGCACTGAAATTATTTGAGGAAGTAAGATTGAGGACTTTGAAGGCTCATGACTGGCCCTGGGTCTTAATCAGCTATGGCAGACTGGCTGATCTTTATCTGAGAAAATTGGATCCTCATGCTGCTCTTAACATGTATGAAGAGGCAATCAAAATATCTCAAAGAGAATTTTCTGATGACTATTGGTATGAAGGAAAGTTTTACTATGGAAAAGCGAAATCTCATCGCAGAATGGGACAGCCTCATCTTGCCTTGATTAGCTTAAGGAAAGCACTTAACATCCAAAGTAAAAATCCGCGATACCCCGAAGAAACGAAAGGAAAATATAGTCATTCAACAATGGTTGACGATTCAAAAGCTGATTATTATCGATTGTATGGCTATATTATGTATGATCAATATCAACTTGATTCTGCTATCTATTATTTTCAACAGTCTATCGCACTCTCTGAGAAGTTAGGGCACTATAAAAGTAATAGCCTGGTAATAAATAGTACTGCTTTGACAAATACCTATATTGACATGGGGGATTACGAAAATGCCCATATAACCATTCGCAAAGCCAGTGAAGTACTTAGAACCAGAGAGAATCTCCGGGATGAACAAATCAGAAAATATCACAAAGATTTGTTTAACCTACAGGGAAGAGTGAATAATTTAGAGCACAATTATAAAGACGCACTTTACAACTACCATCAGTCCGAAAATTTAGACCAATCCTACCGTGATTCCATGATTAGTTGTTTTCGCCTGATTGAGACCTATTTGTATCAGGAAGATATTTACAATGCAAAAGTTTATCTGGACAGATTAGAAAAAATTCTTGAATGTCGGGAATCCCCTTATGAAATAGTTCTACTTTCCTATTTTGCAGGCAAGTATTATTATGAAGCAGAAAAATATGATTATAGTCTTGCCCATTTTAATCATGCCTTGTCTCTAAACAAAAAGAACAACCTGCCTTATGAATTCAGTATCCTGATTAACCTCGGGCGAACCAATCGCAAACTTGGAAATTATTCTCGGGCTATCTCCAATTTTACCGAAGCCATGAAAATGGTTCCAAAGCAGCAACGTCCACAGAAAGCGTTAAAGGTTCTTTTATACCAACAACTTGGATATACAGAATTAGAAAACCAAAATCCCGGGCAAGCACTTGATTATTTCAACCAATCTCTCGCTCTTTTATCTCCAGAAATCAGAAATGAAGATTTAGAGGATCCCACTATTGTCAAAGCTGACCAATACCTTGACTATACCTTTGAAGGAGTCAATGGAAAAGCGATTAGTTATTATTTGCTTTATCATGAAACACAAGATTCTGCTTTATTAAGAAAATCGGTAGAGCACTACCTTTTTTCTTCGAGACTTGTCAATAATCATCGCACAATATTCTGGAATGAAGATATAAAGCTGAACTGGATTTCACAGGGAGCTTCAGTTAAAAACCAATCTATACCTGTTATCCTTGAATATGGTAAAATTGCGGGGAATCCTGCTTATCAAGAATTGGCTTTTTCCATTGCGGACCAAAACAAGGCCAGTGTATTAGCCGAATCATTTAATAGCAGAAAAGCACAAAATTTATCCAAAATCCCGCGTCAAATACTTAATCAGGAGAAGGAAATAGAACGAAATATTGCGTTTTATGAGCGTGAAATCTTTGAAAATGATTACCAAAAAACAGATTCTGCAGAGGATTATTTAGATAGTATGAATCTCATGGTCAATCATCGACTCATTGATTTGAAGGGGGACTATTCAGCACTTCAGGAACATATCAAGAATAATTACCCCGAGTATTTTCAGTTAAAATATGATTTTAGCCCGGTATCGATTGAAAACTCCCAGATATCAGTTTCTGACCCTAATGAAGGTATTATTGAGTATTCGGTTGGGGATTCTCTCATTCATATTTTTTTAATCACACAAGATAATTTTTCAGTAAAAACCATCAATCGGCCAGATTCACTGGAATTTTGGATAAAGACTATGCTGGATGGTATCTATGCATCCTGGCAACGATCCAACGGAGACAGACATCTGTATCAACAAGGAATAAAAAACTATACCTATGGAGCTTACCAG
>JAGQVA010000722.1 GCA_020438265.1 Bacteroidota bacterium | reverse complement strand
CTGAAACCGAGGAAATTTCACCCCTTTCTGCTCTTTGTTTGGCCAGATCTTCCTCGTCCATAGGCACAGCAATTTTATCCATAAACTTTTCAATCAGAGTGAGTCCTTGATGAGTTTTTCCATCGAGAATAGTCGTATTCTTCATCAAAGGCATTTTCATTTCGGTAAGGATATGATTTCCCTGAAAACGAACCGTAATTTTGCTATCTGAAACCATCATTTTCGTGAGAGGGTTCAGGTGGTCGGCTTTGATATCAGTTACTTCATAGATAATCGTTCCCTGAGTGATGGGAGAATAGGAAGGTTTAAATCCGGCAAGGAATAGTCCCGCCAAAGCAGTCAAAAGGATGATTGTTTTTTTCATGGTTTAAAGGTGGGAAATTGGGCGGAAGGACTCAATTATTTTCAACCAAACTGTAGAATTATTCAACGAACGAATAAACCCATTCACTCACAAAACATTGCGTTTTTACCCATCTGTACAAAAATTTTCCATCAGGATGATTACCTTCGCGGCATGGATCAGACCGCACCCAGGTTGTACACTTTGCCTTTCATAATGCTATGTCTTAGCAATATGCTTTTTGCGGGAAGTTTTAGCATGATCATACCTGAGCTTCCCAATTATCTGAGTAGTTTGGGCGGGGAGGATTATAAGGGATTAATTATTTCCTTGTTTACCCTTTCAGCTGGACTTTCTCGCCCATTTAGCGGAAAACTGGCCGATACGGTAGGAAGAGTCCCATTACTGATTTTTGGTACACTGGTATGTGTAGTCTGTAGTCTGCTTTATCCACTATTGACTACAGTTTCCGGATTTCTGCTGCTGAGATTTTTTCATGGTTTTTCAACGGGTTTTAAACCTACTGCTTCTTCTGCTTTTGCGGCAGATATTGTCCCTGTTTCCCGGCGTGGTGAAGCGATGGGAATCATGGGAGTCAGTATGAATGTAGGTGCTTCTGCTTTCCCTCCACTTGGAAGCTATCTGGTAATTGAATTTTCTCTGGATACCATGTTTTATGTTTCCTCGGTTGTGGCTTTGATGTCAATTATGATCCTCATGGGATTAAAGGAGACCTTACCCGAACCGCAGAAATTTCGCCTGAGTTTGCTCAAACTGGCCAAAGACGAAATTATTTCTGTCAAGGCGCTTCCGATTGCCTTTGTAACGGTTTGTATTTATCTGACTTTTGGGGTTTTGCTGACCATTTCCCCTGATCAGGCTGATTTTTTGGGGTTGGAGAATAAAGGACTGGTTTTTACAAGTTTTACTGTCTGTACTTTTGCTTCCCGTCTTACTTCCGGGAGGGTATCAGATATTTATGGCCGGGTTTTGGTAATAAAATTCTCAATTATCTTTATCATGCTCGCGTTGGTTTATATGGGGCTGGCCAATTCGGTGACGCATTTGATGCTGGCATCGGGTGCCTTGGGATTTTCTACCGGAATCGCTTCTCCGGCAGTTTTTGCCTGGGTCATTGATATCAGTCCGGAAAATCGCAGAGGACGTTATATGGCTACCATGTATATTGCACTGGAATTGGGCATTGGTTTGGGAGCCATTCTATCAGCATGGATGTATAATAATAATCCTGATTTTTTTGGACGTTCTTATTATGCAGCAGCAGTAGCGGTATTAATTGCAGGTATTTATTTGCAGTTTTTTTACAAGAAATAAATTCGCTGGAAAATGATTCAAAGGCTTGTTGATCATTTACTTTCTCGTTTTAACAATCAAATTGAGTCTGTTTTTCTCAAAGGCTCTCAAACTATTCCCGAAGCAACGGATATTTGGTCCGATATAGATCTTGTTGTCGTTTCCCAGCAAAAGAAAACGATTGATCTCCAGGAACTTACCAAACATATAGAGGAAATAGGCCCAATCGTAGGAAAAGAGGTTTTTCCTGATCCCAACAAGGCTACGATAAGGATGGTCCTAGAGATGGAAAGTGATATTATCATGGTTGATCTTGTGATTTTTTCACAAAAACAATGGCTGGCCCAATCGATAGAGGAAGGCCAAAATCACACGCTTCTTCACGGAAAAAAGACCCTCCCTTCCAATACTAAACGACCCATCCAACCCAGTTTCCTCTATGACCTCAAAAACATTGACGATGTCTGGTTTATCTATTTTCTTTGTATCAATAAATTTATGCGGAATGACCATCTGATTGGTATGCATTTATTATTGAGACTTATTCAGGAAGGATTAGTATTGGAAATGATTAAAAGAGACCTGGAAACGGGGACGCGAATCCATCGTTTCGGACAAAGCGAAGTTTTACCTGAAGCTCTGGATATTTCTCAATTAGACTACCAGGACAAAGAACAGGTGTTACTTTTTATCCGCAAAACCGGGTTTTGGTATGACCTTACCTTAAGCAAACTCAATCCATATTATAAATCCCGGTATTCTGCTTTGGCAAAATATATTCAGAAAAGCTTGGAGAATTTGAAATGTATAAATTAAACAGACTGATCCATATTTATGAAATACTTCCTTCCCTTAGTTATTCTTTATCCGCTTCTGTTTTTCAGTTGTAACAGCTCTTCCGAGACAACTGCTCCGGAAAGATCTCGTGTAGAAGAGAAAGCCGATGAAATTTTTTACCACGTCTTTCAACGCAGTTTTTATGATAGTGATGGTGATTTGCATGGTGATTTGAACGGATTAGAGGAGAAACTCGATTATCTTCAGGATTTGGGGATTACCTCTATTCTTCTCCTTCCTTTATATGACTCAGATTATCACCACAATTATTTCCCCAATGATTTCAAAAAAATAGATCCCAGATATGGCACAGAAAAAGATTATCTGAGTCTCATCGACGCGATTCATAACCGGGGAATGAAGCTATATATGGATATGGAGGTGCAATATGTAACCGAAAAACATCCCTGGTTTAAGGATTCTTATCAAAATCCTGAATCCAGGTTTTCTGATTATGTGGTCTATAACGGGGAGAATAATACTGATCCTGAAACGATCATTTTTGGCCTTGACAGCCTGGAAGGATTTGATGGAAAAAAACTGGCCATTACAACCGTCAACCTGAAAAATGAGAAGGTCAAAAACTATATGAAAAATCTGTTTCTGTACTGGGTTGATCCCAATCAGGATGGAGACTTCTCTGATGGTGTGGATGGATTTCGCATCGATCACATGATGGATGACCTGGACTGGAAAGGGAAATTCACCAACCTGTTTACCGACTTCTGGAATCCGATCTTCAAAGCCTGCCGCGCGGTCAATCCGGAGCTGAAAATTATCGCAGAACAAGCCAACTGGAATGATTACGGGCATGATTATTTCACAGAGGCTGAGGTAGATATGACCTTCGCCTTTGGAGTGAAAGACGCGATTACTATCATGGATAAAAACAGGATCATGGGAAAATATGATTCTACC
>JAGQVA010000721.1 GCA_020438265.1 Bacteroidota bacterium | reverse complement strand
GGATAATTGGGATGATTGCGGATAAACTGAACCACCTGTTTGATACTCAGATTTCCCCAGGCCAGATAGGGAGAAATTCGGGCACAGGATTTTCGACTTTCAGCAGGTTTGGAAATATAGCGATTATAGTCAAAACCGCGTTTTTCAGCAAAAGAGCGAAGATATCTCCAGGCGTTTTTTTCTCCGGCGGGCTGAAATACAGCAGGATAATTGGCCAAAGAGGTTTGAAAAGCTTCGGGCAAGGGAAAAGGAAAATCAATCTCAGGGAAGTCGTTTTCTGAAAAATGATTGTTGATCAAGGATTGATTCATGGTGGCATACCATTGCTGATCCCATCCTTCGCGGTTGGAAATAGCCCTTTGTACACCATCTCGTTGAAATTCCTTCCAGACCACCTGATGTTTGTTCAGGATTTTTCTGACGGCCTTATCACGGTCGTAGGTAAGTTGAATTCCGCTTTCCTGATAGCTAAAAACAGTCTGAACCTGATAATTCTCGCATAAATAATCGAAAACATCTGTTGCGTTTTTATATCCCATCCATACTTCTCTTCCTAATGGAGAAAGTTGTTGATTCATCTCCAAAACCGAATGATAACAAAACTGTAAATGCCGTAACGAAGTATCAGGGTATTCCATCAGATCAGGCTCAAAAAGGAAAATAGCGATATAGGGCAATCCAGCCTCTTCCGCAGCCTGAAAAGGCGCATGGTCCTGTAAACGCAAATCCCGCTTCAACCAAACGATATTGATTTTTTCCTCTACCACTGTTGCATTTCTTTTTCGCATTTTTTCCAGAAAGCAAAAAAGGATGGATAATAGCCCGTAACCTTAAACATCCAGTCGCGGCTTTCTTCTGTGCCCCGATAGGTTTTGTTGAGAGGATGTTCTTTATAATAAATATCCGTAAGACCGTATTTTGCTTCCAATTCCCAAAATTCTCCGGTGTAGACCTGAATGCCGGGAATATTCTTAGAAAGTTTCAGGATAAACTCAATGGATTTAGGCGAAACCGGATACTGATGAAACACGGATGGCTCAAGCAGGAGAATGCGATTGGCGTCCCAGTCTGAATGCCATTGGGGATCAAGATTGTAGAAATTGTAAATCAGCGTTGGTTTTGCTGAATCTGTTTGCAATCGTTCGCTTTCGGGTAGGATAACAGTCAATTCCGGGAGTGCGGTTTCCTCCAATGCTTCAGGAATGTCCATATCAGAAAAATGATCATACGGAACGTCCAGGAAAGTACCCTGCTGGTTGGTATAACAATATGTATTGATATTCTCCTGATTCGCGAAATACTTCTTATTACTATTGGCCCCACAAACCCATTGCCAACTCAGCGCATTACTAGCCCAATCCCCATCCAGCAAATGGTAATACATCCACTGTGCAGGTACCTTCCAATGGCTTTTGCCCACATTACAGGCGATAGAAGCGATATACATTCGCAGGTGATTGTGGAGATATCCCGTTTGATAAAATTCGCCAATCGCATCGTCAATAGCCTGAATTCCAGTATTTTCTTCGATGATTGCCTGAGGCATTTCATGATTTTTTACCTCGTTTTGTGCATTTCTCAGATCCTGGTTAATATCCTCCCCTTTGTCAATCCAGACCTGTTGCCAGTAATCCCGCCAGGCCAGTTCCTGGATAAATTTTTTGATCTCCCCTGGGTTAAAACCTCTGTTAAGAGTGATTTCTAAAACCTGTGCAGTAGAAATCACTCCCCGGGAGATGTAGGGAGAAAGCCGGGTAACAGCCCCGTCGATAAAATTGCGGGTTTGGCCGTATTTGATGGGTTCTATCTGGTCGATCCGGGCTAAAATTTCGGTATATTCTGTAGCAAAGGTTTCCTTTATTTTCTCCATGCAGGAGAAACTTTGGTTGGCGGGGAAATGTTTGGGATTTTCTTAGGATCTTTTTTCCTGGATATGATCATAAAAGCTGCTGCTCAACAAGATATATGTATTTAACGACTTTATAACCCTGTCGCACCAGCACTCCCATAGCTACCTGTGGTGGAAAAAAATGGTAAGGCGAATGCCTTGGTCGATGTTCTGGCCTGCGGGAGCCAACTTTTTAAGGGGGCGTTGCATGGTGCGAGGGGGTAAATATGTATTCTTCGCGACGAATGAGGAAGGAGAGTTTTATTTGATTTGTATATCAATTAGTTTTTAGATCTTAAAAAACTGTTTAAACCCGGATTCGATGCATGGATTGCCTATTCACTTGCGTCTCTAATGATATGTTTCCTTTTTAAACAGGAAAAGGATAAATTTGTAGCTTATCTAAATTACACTCAGGCGTATGAACGGTTTTGTTAGAATATTCCTATTAAGTGTTTCGCTTTTGGTGCTGAATTTTCATCTTTCGGCCCAGATCGAAAATGCCGTTACTTTTGAACACTCCATTTCTCCTTCAGAGAATGTATCCGTTGGAGATGTTGTAACCCTTTCGATCACAGCTTCTATTGATCCGGGATACCACATGTATTCGGCCAAACAAGTGGAAAAGATGATGATGGTGGCAGCGACTTTTGATCTGGAAGATGAAGTAAAGGGGGTTGAAATATCCTCTCCTCTGGATGATAAAGGCCATATTGAAACCAAATATGATGATATCTTCGAGGGAGATATTTCCCTTTATCACGATGAGGTAACCTATGTTCAAAAGATCAAAATCACAGGAGAAAACCCTACCCTGGCTGGTTATCTGAGATATCAGGTATGCGATGATTCCCGTTGTATTCCGGGTTCTTATGATGTCTCTATTCCGATCAAAACGGTAGTCAAAAAAGCTGCGGTCAAAGTTGATCCCCCCAAAGTCGAAAAGGCTCAGCCTCAACAAACCCAAACGGTTAAAGAGGAAAAACCTAAAGAAGAAAAACCTGTCATTAACGAGCAACCGCAAATTGTCTCAACGGTTACACCTACCATTCCGACTACAGAAACCACCACCAATCCGGATGATATTCTCAAAGCGGTTCATTGGGATGTAAAAATAAGCAAACAAAAAGACCTGAAACCCGGGGAAGAAATTACGATGACTTTTACTGCGGAGATAGATCCCGGTTTTTATGTTTATTCTTCCATTCCTCCCGAAAAACCTGCTGGCCTGCCTACAACGTTTGATTTGGATGACGTTTCCAGAGGGATACAAATCGACGGCAAACTGGTTGAGAAGGGGGATGTGATCAAGAAGTTTGACGAAATTTTTGAGACTGACGTCCAGATATTTAAAGAAAAAGTTGTTTTTACCCAGAAGCTGAAAGTTACGGAAGCGAACCCGTTGATTGAAGGATATCTCTCCTATCAGGTGTGTAATGAGAGCATGTGTATTCCGGATAAGGTTGAGTTTTTTTATGGAGAAAAAGGAGTGCAGCAAGCTGGAACATCCACCAGCACGGATGAAACAAACCCGCA
>JAGQVA010000720.1 GCA_020438265.1 Bacteroidota bacterium | reverse complement strand
AATGATTCCCACAATTTTGAACCCTTCTTTGGCCAGGGTAAGGGCAGCTGCACCTCCTACATTTCCAAAACCCTGGACAATCACTCTTTTATTTTGGTAAGGAATGCCCCAGATTCGATAATAATGAATCACCGCCATGGCCACTCCATAACCCGTAACCATATCAGAGATGGTAATATTTTTTTGGTCAGTGGTAGGGGCATAGTCAAAATGTTCCACCCGTTTTCCCACTCCATAGGTAAGTTGATGAATGATATTTGCCTTATCTTTTGCGTCGGGATGTAAGTGGCCGGTAACGATTCCTTCCTGAGGGTGGCCTATTCCTAATGATGCAGTAATGGGCATCACTTCATGAACCTCATCGACATTCATGTCTCCACCCGTTCCATAATAATTTTTTAGCAGAGGAGCTACTGCCTTGTACCAGCGATTGAGCACTCCGTCTTTACGAGGATCTTCAGGATCAAAATCAATTCCGGATTTGGCACCGCCGATAGCCGGCCCGCAAACCGCAAATTTAATTTCCATGGTTTTTGCCAGGGAAAGTACCTCCTTCAGGGTGCAACCTTTGCGCATGCGGGTTCCACCACCGGCAGCTCCTCCGCGCAAAGAGTTGATTACCACCCAGCCTTTGGCTTCCGTTTGGTTGTCCTGCCAGGAGAAAACGATCTCCGGCTTTTTATTTTCAAATGCTTTTAATTTTTCAAACATCGCGTAATAGTATTTTTAGTCCAACCTGCAAATTTGGGGAATTTTCCGGAATAAGAAAATTGACGGGGTTAGTAGCATCCCACTCATTGATCCAGTTCAATTACTAATTGCCAACTGCCAATGACCAAAGGCCAACCGCCAAAAGTCAAAACTTTTCCTATCTTGAAAAAAAGCACATCATGATTCAACATTTAACCAATCTACTGGTAGACAATACCTGTTATGGCTGCAATGGCCATTTGACTATTCAGGAAAAACATATCTGCCTGGGGTGTCTTTCTCAAATGGAAGAGACTCACTTTCATCAAAATTTCACTGAAAATGAATTGTTTTACCGTCTGGCGGGAAGGGTTCCCCTGGCGGGAGCCGCAGGCTTGTTTTTTTTCTCCAAAGGAGGGCGTTTGCAAAGTATAATCAGGCATTTGAAGTATAAGGGCGCTCCTGCCTTGGGAATTTTTTTAGGTCGATATTATGGGCAGATTTTAAGAGAAACAGGGCTGGGAGAAAAAACAGATGCCATTATTCCTGTTCCTTTACACCGGCAAAGATTTATTCAGAGAGGGTATAATCAGGCAGAAAAAATAGCGCTGGGACTGGGAAAGGAATTGGATTTACCCATTATCACTTCTCAACTCAAAAGGAGAAGGCAAACACTTACCCAAACCCGAAAAGGAAGTCTCAGCCGCTGGGGAAATGTGGATGGCGCTTTTCGCACGAAAGGGCAATTCCCCCCGAGAATCCTATTGGTGGATGATATCATTACGACGGGTTCTACCCTGGAGGCTTGTATTCGCGCTTTGATGGAGGCAGAGTTGCCACCCCGAGAGATTTATATTCTTAGTATTGGAGTGGCTAAGAGGGATTAAGTTAAGTAAAAACAAGAAACAAGAAATGTAAATCTTAAAAGTTAATCAGCCGATTATCAGAAGCTATACTTCTTACTTTTCAAATTCCTGTTTCTTGTTTTTACTTTCTGGAATTGCAATACAGATTAGAATGAATCACGCCCTTATATTCCCTTTTCTCCATGTCTCAGTGTTAAAACCAATTGTTCCCAAGAAGAAATTCCTCCGGAAAACCCAATGAATGACAGATTTTTCCCAAAGCCTTCCTATATTTATGCACGAAATGAAACGAGGAGATAAAGCAGCTATCATTTTATGCCAAAAGAAACCTTTATCAGCAGGGAGGAAACTGATAACATAGGTATTACAAAAAAGATTTTGGAATCTTGTAATACTCTGAGAATTTTTGCATTTTACGGTGACCTCGGAGCGGGAAAAACGACTCTTATCAAACGCTTTTGTGAGTATTTAGGAACCAAAGAGGCAGTAACGAGTCCTACTTTTACGCTGGTCAATGAGTATGAAGCAGATGGTGAAACCATTTACCATTTTGACTTTTACCGGATAAAATCGGAAACAGAGGCTTACGATATCGGATGTGATGAGTATTTTTACTCCGGATCTTATAATTTTATTGAATGGCCGGAAAAAATTCCGAGCCTTTTACCAGATGAGGCCGCGAAAATCTATATTCAAAGTACGGATAACGAAGACCGGATTATCGAACTAATTTATGGATGAAATGGGGAAGATGTCATTTTCAATTGACCGAGGTTTATTTTCGGGTATTTACCCTGGCTCATGGGCTGTTCCTCAGGAATTAGCGGTGAAAACAGATCAATCCCGATCCAAGATGAGGATCGGAATTTCCAAAGAAAGCTTTTTTCAGGAAAATCGCGTGGCAATCACTCCTTCAACCGTCGGAGTGTTGGTGGCCAATGATCACGATGTGTTTATTGAACACGATGCGGGAGAGGGAGCCAGATATACAGACAAGGATTATTCCGATGTCGGTGCGGTTATCTGTTATAAAAAAGAAGATGTATTTAAGCAGGCAAATGTCATTTTAAAAGTATCTCCTTTGTCCGGAGAAGAAATCGCCCTGCTGATGGAAAACCAGGTCGTGATTTCTGCAGTCAATCTGGGAAGTCTCACGCCGGATTATATCCAGCATTTAATCAGGAAAAACATTACTGCCATAGGCTTTGAATTTTACAGGAGTGGAGACGGGTCTTTGCCATTGGTACAGATGATGAGTGAAATTGCGGGGGTTTCTTCCATTCACATTGCCTCGGAATTATTGACGGGGAAGAATGGGGGACAGGGAATACTGCTCGGTGGCGTAACCGGCATTCCTCCAGCTGAAATTACCATTGTCGGTGCAGGTACTGTTGGCTTTAATGCAGCCCAAACTGCCATGGGAATGGGAGCCAGAGTCAGGATTATTGATGAAGAAATCTACAAACTTCGCCGGATAGAAAAAGAACTGGGTATCAATGTCTACACTTCCGTAGCCCAGGGAAATTACATCCGTGAAGCAGTCATGGCCTCTGATGTGGTAATTGGCGCAGCTTACAGGGACGGACAAAGAGCTCCGATGGTAATTACAGAAGATATGGTTAAGGAAATGCGCGAAGGTTCTGTAATTATTGACGTCTCTATTGACCAGGGAGGATGCATTGAGACAAGCCGCCCTACTACCCACGATCAGCCTACCTTTGTCAAACACGGAGTGATTCATTACTGTGTCCCCAATATTGCTTCCAGAGTCGCCCGTACCGCTTCCATTGCCATCAGCAATATCATGGGGCCTTTATTGATTAATATTGGCGATAATGGTGGCTTGGACAATTTTGTCAGATTTAATGACGGAT
>JAGQVA010000719.1 GCA_020438265.1 Bacteroidota bacterium | reverse complement strand
TATTCTTTAACCTTTGCAAAACAAAAAACTGGAAATATCCTACCAGTTGTTTCAGAGTAAGGACGAACTACCGACTGATGAAGCAGCACTACTGGCTTCTGCTATGGAAGCTACTGAGGCTGCCTATGCGCCTTTTTCCGAATTTCGGGTAGGTTGTGCCGTTTTGCTTGATAGTGGTGAAATTATTCTGGGAAATAACCAGGAAAACCGGGCTTATCCTTCGGGTTTGTGCGCTGAAAGAACGGCTCTGTTTTTTATCGGTAGTCAAAGCAAAGGAAAACTCATCCGCAAAATTGCCATTCGGGTGCGCAGCGACCGAAAGACGATTCAAACTCCCGCTATGCCCTGTGGGGCTTGCCGGCAGGTTATGGTGGAATATGAACAGATGGCAGATCTGCCTTTTGTTGTGCTTTCACAAGGAGCAGAAGGGAATATCATGCGGATGGAAGGAGTACGGAATAATCTGCTTCCTTTTAGTTTTGATATTGATTTTTGAGAATGGAATAGGGCAGCAAATGGCCTCCTAATAATCTCTGCCGAAGGCACTTAATGAGGATTGTCACCCTGAGCGTAGTCGAAGGGCCTATAGACTTGCGTATGATTGAAAAGCGCTTCCAAGTACTCAGGCCCTTCGACTACGCTCAGGGTGACATCATATCACTTATTAAGTATGATTTTTGGGTAAAGAATAAGATCGCCCAGGGTATGTGGAATACCAATAACCGTGGATAGAATCACAAATACCGGCAGAAAAATCAATATCTGCTGGTATTTGTAATTTTTATTCATCCTCATTGAATATAAGTGCTGATTAATTATATACAATCTTATGGCTCAGTGTCTCCACTCCATCGGTAAGTTGAAGATGATACGTTCCTTTGTTATACCCTTTTAAATCCAGCGTTTGTTGATACAATCCTGAATTAATCCTCAAAGCTCCGGAAAGCAATTGAACGCCGGCATCATCCAGTAACATCATCCGAAGATACATATTTCGCGGACTTTGCATCTTCAAATCGACCAGGCCATTACTTGAGTTTTCCGTTACCTTAATTTCCCCGGCAGAAGAGATTTCCTGAATGCTGGAGGTATTTTTCACTACAATTTTCTGACTGGTGATATCCTCACAAACACCATTGCTGACTCTGAGACTTACGGTGTAAGTTCCTGGTTCTGTATACACATGGTTAGGATTCTGCAGCTTGGATGTACTTCCCTGACCAAAATCCCAGATCCAGGCAATTCCTCCTGCTGTCTGATCTTTAAACCTCACCAGGCCAAGTTCTTTTGCCAAATCAATTTCAGTCTTGGAAACTTCAAAATTCCCTTCAACAGGATTGACCTCTACCCTTACTTCTGCAGTATCAATACATCCATGACTATCTTCTCCTATCACTCTGTATGTGGTGGAATTGAATGGTCTGGCAACTGTCGACGACTGATTCTGGGCAATGATTCCGTCCCCTGGTAACCATCGATATACCTCCGCTCCGGAAGCACCTAAATTGACCTGCCCTTCCTTGCACACACTTCCAACAGAAGCTGTTGCGCTTAAAAAGTCGGTATTGCTAACCTGGACCGTTACAGATCCTCTCGTTTCACAACCCATAGAGTCAATCGAGGATACACCATAACTGATCGTTTTGGTTGGGAATACAGATACCCTGGAACCAGCCACGGAACTCAATCCTTCAGCAGCATCCCATACATATACTTTTCCTCCTTTTACTTCCAGCTCAACGGAACCGCCTTCACATATCTTTGGGTTTTCTGGCGAAATGGTTAAAACAGCAGGTTTTTTCACCTCTACCGTTACTGTATAGGTTTGTCCACAACCTCCATTACCCGAAGTAACTGTATAGGTAGTTGTTTGGGTTGGACGGGCAGTAACAATCGGGCCATTGGTTTTATCAAGTCCGGTAGCAGGTGCCCATGTATAATTCGTCCCTCCACGGGCAGTTAACAAAGTACCTTCTCCTTCACAAATTTTTTGGTCCTGGGCACTGGCTGTAACCTGACTTTTGCTATTAACAGTAACGGTAACTTTTGCCTCGCTTTCACATCCATTCTCATCCTTGCCGATAGCAGTATAAGTGGTTGTAGTATTAGGAAACGCTTCTACAATTCGGCCAGTAGTCGTATTGAGACCAAATGCAGGAAACCAGTTATAAACTCCTTGTCCATTAATTCTTAAGGTAGTTTTTTCACCAGCGCAAATAGAAGTATTAGCGCTGGAAATAGAGATATTCTGCTTTTCTCTTACCGTTACCACAACTGTATCGAAGAAAACGCAACCGTCCAGATCAGTAGCTTCTACGATATAAGAGGTCGTTTTTTCTGGCGAAGCAGTAACAGTCGCTCCCAAAGTTGTGCTTAATCCATTTGCAGGAGACCATTTATAGCTGGCTGCTCCTGATGCTCTCAGAGACACTTTTTCCCCTTTACAAATTACAGGAGCAAAAGGCGTTATCTTTACATGATTACCTTCTCCTATCACATTAATATTTACCGTTTCACTGGCATGACAGCCTTCACTGTTAAATCCTGTCACAGTATAGGTAGTACTCACCTGGGGGGTTGCCTGTACCTGGGCCCTGTTGGCCTGATCCAGTCCCAGAGCAGGAGACCATTCGTATCTATTTGCTCCACGAGCTCTCATCACTATCGGTTGATCTTTACAGGCAGTCATTTCAGCAGCGACATTCAAAGATAAATTGATTGGAGCAGTTACAATCACTACCCCGAGTTCTTCCTTGCGGTCTGTCGTTCCTCCACATCCTCTTACATTTAAAATAACATCCTTAACTCCTTCGCTGTTGTATTTGATCAACGGATTGGGGTCCGTGGATGCCGAAGGAGTTCCTCCGGGAAATTCCCAACGAAAATCAACTGCATTCTGTGAAAGGCTGGTATACTGGACGGATTGTCCGGCACAAATATCTGTCTTGTCAGCCTTAAAATTAGCAAATGGCCGACCACTTCGGGAAACCGTTACTTTAATTTCTCCATTAGATACACATCCTCTTGCATCCTGACCGGAAACCCGGTAAACCTGGTCCTGGTTGGGTGTTACCACGACTTCTGCCCCACGGGTGCGGGTTAAACCAGGAGCATTTTCCCATTGATACTGGATGGCTCCTGAAGCAGTAAGAATGCTTCTTTCTCCTGCACAAATGGAAGCCTTGGAAGCTGTTACTGTCAAAGGAGGAGCCTGTACCACTTCGACATTTAAAAAGGCCGTATCGAGGCAGCCAAATTCATTACTCCCCATGACCGTATATCGGGTCGTTTTTGTAGGTCTGGCCTCTACAGTAGCGCTTTCCGCATCCAGCAGGGTATTTCCAGGAGACCAAAGATAGGCCAGTGCTCCCGTTGCAAACAGGAGGACGGGCTGGCCTTCACAAACCTGAGGAAGTTGTGAAGAAACAGCA